>JAUXXN010000575.1 GCA_030684755.1 Hydrogenophaga sp. | reverse complement strand
GGTGGGTGGTCAGCGCCTGGCGCCCAATATTTGTTACGAAGACCTGTTTGGCGAAGAGCTGGCCGCGTCGTTCCGCGACCCGGACCAGGCCCCCACGGTGCTCGTCAATCTGAGCAACATCGCCTGGTTTGGCGACACGGTGGCCATTGACCAGCACCTGCACATTTCTCGGTTGCGCGCCCTGGAGCTAGGCAGGCCCATGCTGCGCGCCACCAATACGGGGGCCACCGCCGTGATAGATCACCGCGGCGTGGTCACCCACCTGTTGCCCCGGCTGACGCGCGACCGGCTCGAAGCCACGGTGCAGGGCCGCAGCGGCACCACGCCCTACGCACGTTGGGCGGCCCGGTGGGGTCTTTGGCCGCTGTGGGGGGTGTGTTTGGCGATGCTGCTGCTGATCGCCGCCACGCGTCGTCGCGGTGCGCGTCTGAAGCGTGGCTGAGGCGGCCCGTAAAATCAGGTTTCTGTGCAGCAGGCCCGGTCGGGTCAGCTGTCTCCACACCAAGACCACTTCAGCCCGGGCAACGCCCTGGCCCCAAGCGCATGTGGACCTTCCAGCAAATCATTCTGAAACTGCAGTCCTACTGGGACGCCCAGGGCTGCGCGCTGCTGCAGCCCTACGACATGGAAGTGGGCGCGGGCACCAGCCACACCGCCACCTTCCTGCGCGCCCTGGGCCCTGAGCCCTGGAAAGCCGCTTATGTTCAGCCCAGCCGCCGCCCCAAAGATGGCCGTTACGGCGAAAACCCCAACCGCCTGCAGCACTATTACCAGTACCAGGTGGTCCTGAAGCCAGCGCCATCGAACATTCTGGAGCTTTACCTCGGCTCACTCGAAGCCCTGGGCTTTGACCTGAAGAAGAACGACATCCGCTTTGTGGAAGACGACTGGGAAAACCCCACGCTCGGCGCCTGGGGCCTGGGCTGGGAAGTCTGGCTCAACGGCATGGAAGTGACCCAGTTCACCTACTTCCAGCAGGTCGGCGGCATCGACTGCAAGCCCATCACCGGCGAGATCACCTATGGCCTGGAGCGCCTGGCCATGTACCTGCAAGGCGTGGACAACGTGTACGACCTGGTGTGGACCCAAGCCGCCGACGGCACCGTGCTGAGCTACGGCGACGTGTACCTGCAAAACGAAAAAGAGCAGTCAGCCTACAACTTCGAACACGCCGACGCCGACTTCCTGTTCACCGCCTTCACCGCCCATGAAAAGCAGGCCAAGCACCTGATGGAGCAGCAACTCGCCTTGCCCGCCTACGAGCAGGTGCTCAAGTGCGCGCACAGTTTCAACCTGCTGGACGCCCGTGGCGCCATCAGCGTGACCGAGCGCGCGGCCTACATTGGCCGCATCCGCAACCTGGCGC
>JAUXXN010000496.1 GCA_030684755.1 Hydrogenophaga sp. | reverse complement strand
CGCGCTCACCGCCCGCGAAGCCGAGGTGTTGTACTGGGTGGCCAAAGGCAAGATCAACCGCGACATTGGCGACATTCTGGGCTCCAGCCCCGCCACCGTGAAGAAACACTTGGAGCGCATCTACGCCAAGCTCGGCGTAGAAACCCGCACCGCCGCAGCGGCCATGGCCATCAACCGCGTACCGTTGCTGCAGCCGCAGCATGGGGGGTGATGGCAGGGTTGGGTACGGAGGGCTTAGGCGCCGTCTTTTTTCAGGATGGCGGTGGTGAACCGGAGGAAATCGTTCAGGTGCACGGTCACCACACTCAGCAAAATGGGGAGCAGCAGCTTCTGATAGTCGTGCACCGCGATGTTGCGAAAGCCCACCATGCGTTGCATGGTGTCTTGCAATGTCGCATCAATCCAGCCAGCTTGAGCTAGCAGGGCAAACACATCGCGCGCACTCTGCGGCAAGCCCAGCCGGTCACGGCGAATCAGGTGCTGGCCCATGTCTAGGCAGGCCTCACAAGCACGCTGGATGTTCAACACAGCGGCATCTTGCCGGGTGAAGTCGGTCGCAAAGTCCGGGCTGGCCGCGTATTCCTCGCGGGCGCGGGCCACACACCGCTCGACGGAGGCAGCCTTGTTGAGCAACACGTCATCAGCCATGGATGCGCCCCCTTTCGGCAATGTCGCGCAGCAACCCGGCCCGTGCTTCGTCCAGGTGCAGCTTTTCGGTCAGCGCGAAACACTCGAACAGACCAGCGGCCAGGGCATCGCCCCACAGGCGCTGGCCGGTGGTCAGCACCTGGTGCTGCATCACCGTGCTGGCGGCACGCAAGTCCAGCAGATCGACATGCCGGTTGAGCAGCGCGGCCAATTCCATGGCGGTGTCCCACAGCGCGTTGGCGTCGGCGTAACCGGGCAACAAGATGGCCAGATCCACGTCGCTCTGAGCATCTGCCTGACCGCTGGCCTGGCTGCCAAACACATAAAACGCCAGTGCATTCGGAAACCGCTGCTGCAACACGCGCAGCACCGGGCCTTGGGCGCTGAGCGCGTGGGTCAGATCAAGGGCGGTGGTGTGCATGGTTGGCTAAACGGACGTGACTCTGGACAGGCGTAACGCGAACCATGATAACGATGGCAGCCGAACACTGGGGAGCGGCGGCAGCGCAGGGGAAACGAAAGCGTGGATTGAGCCGGTTGCAGAGCCTGCGATGCAGCCATCAAATGGGCTTGTCGCTTCACCTTGCAATCCTGGAACCAGACTCCGGAAATGCAAGGATAAATCGAGCTGTCGACGCTCCAATGCCAGCGCGGTAACCCCCCCGCATACGCCACCCGGCGTACATACGCCGATCAGGGTTCTCCCTAGCATCCAGTT
>JAUXXN010000564.1 GCA_030684755.1 Hydrogenophaga sp. | reverse complement strand
CGACGAAGCAGAGCCCGTGGTACCGGTGCCAGATGACCTGGCAAGCACACGCGATGCGCTGCAACGCTTGCTGAACAACCTGCTGGAGCGCGAACCCGAAGCCATGAACGAACTGCCCCTGCAACCGCCCTACCACTGGGACGACTGCGGCTGGGTCGCCAACCGCTGGGCCGAGCTGCTGCCTGCGTCGGCTGAGCTGAAGCACCGCTTGATGACACTGGACAACCCCCTGGTGCGGCTGGAGCTGGTGTCCGATCTGCTCGACCGGATGGGGGTTGATCGCTGAGCGATCAGGGTATCAGCGCCAGCGCGTGCATGTAGCGCTCACTCACCATCAGGGTGTCCCAGGCGAGCGAGGGCGAACCTGGCAGCAAAGCCAGGCGGCGCTCTTCGCTTGCGGGGTTGGGTTGCCACTGCCCCTGAATGACGGCACGTGAGAGGTCGTTGATCGCAGCATCGATCGGCGCGCCACCGTCCACCACCGACTGGTTGCACAACACCACCATGTCACCGCCAGCGCCCAGCGCGGCCAGCGCGGCCTCGGCAAACGTCAGGTCGCGCCCGTCCATGTGGCGGGCCGCCTCCATGCTCAGGTCGTCGCTGAAAATGGCACCCGTGAACCCGAGCTGGTGGCGCAGCACCTCTTGCAGCCAGCGCGGTGAAAAACCGGCGGGCCGGCTGTCCACCCTGGGGTAGATCACGTGGGCGGGCATCACCGCCTGCAAGCTGGCCGATAGCCAGCCGTAGGGCGCGGCGTCCTCGGCCAGGATGGCTTTGAGGCTTCGCTTGTCCACCGGAATTGCCAGGTGGGAGTCGGCACGCACGAAACCGTGGCCAGGAAAGTGTTTGCCACAGTTGGCCATGCCACTTTGCAGCAGGCCCTGCATGAGCGACTGCGCCAACACCGTGACCGTGCGGGGGTCGCGCCCAAGCGAGCGGTCACCAATCACCGAGCTCTCGCCGTAATCAAGGTCGAGCACCGGGGTAAAACTCAAGTCCACACCGCAGGCGCGCAACTCGGCACCCAGCACAAAACCCGTGGCCACGGCGGCGTTGGTCGCGCGCAGCGCAGATGCCCCTGCAGCCTCACCCTTGCGCTCAGGCTTCATCCACAGCGCGCCCAGCGCCGCCATGGGTGGCAGGTGGGTGAAACCATCGGTGCGAAAGCGCTGCACACGCCCGCCCTCATGATCCACCGCAATCAGCAAGTCGGGTCGCACCGCCTTGATCTGGCGGCACAACTTGGTCAGCTGCGCCCGATCTTTCCAGTTGCGTCCAAACAAAATCACCCCGCCCACCAGCGGGTGCGCCAGGCGCTGGCGTTCGGCGGTGGTGAGGCTGTGGCCGGCTACATCGATGATGAGGGGTGCGTGTGGGTGCATGGGGTTCAACAAGTAGGAGGTCAGTCGCGTTCAACGACCACGAAGCTGGCCGCGTAGTCGGTTTCGTCGGTCACGGTCACGTGGGCGCGCAGGCCCTGCGCTTCGAACCAGGTCTTCAGCTCACCGTGCAACACGATCACGGGCTGGCCGGTGGGCAGGTTGACGATCTCGCAGCGGCGCCATGTCATGGGCAGGCGCATACCCAGGCCAATGGCTTTGGAGAAAGCCTCTTTGGCTGAAAACCGGGTGGCTAGGTACCGCAGGCCGCGCTGGGGCCAGCGGGCGCTGCGCGCCTGCCAGACGGCGAATTCGGCGTCGGTCAGCACCTTGCGCGCAAAGCGCTCACCCTGGCGCTGCCAGGTCGCTTCCATGCGGCGGATATCGCAAATATCGGTGCCAATACCGTGGATCATGTGCGGTTTGGGAAGGCTTCGTCCACACAGCTCAAGTACGCGGCAATGGTGGCGCTGTAGCCCAGCTCCAGCGCATCGCCAATGAGCGCATGGCCAATAGACACCTCGCGCACACCCAGCACCGTGCTCAGAAAGGCGGTGAGGTTGTCGCGGTTGAGGTCGTGCCCGGCGTTCACGCCCAGCCCAGCATCCAGCGCGGCTTGTGCGGCCGCGCGAAAGCGCTCCAGTTGCTCGGCTCGCTGGGGCGTGTTCCAGGCCGCGGCGTAGGGCTCGGTGTACAGCTCGACCCGGTCCGCGCCCACGGCCTTGGCTGCGGCCATGGCGGCGGGCTCGGCGTCCATGAACAGGCTCACCCGGGCGCCCAGCGCCTGGGCTTGGGCGATCAAGGGGCGCAGGCGATCGGCATCGGCGGGGAAGTTCCAGCCGTGGTCGCTGGTGAACTGGCCTTCCGAGTCGGGCACAAACGTGACCTGATGGGGCCGAACGGCTTCAACAAAACCCATGAGGTTGTGAAACGGATTGCCTTCGATGTTGAACTCGCGGTCGGGCCAGTCCTTCAGCATGTGCGCCAGATCGTATACATCGTGGGCGCGGATGTGACGCTCATCGGGACGTGGGTGCACCGTGATACCCGCCGCTCCAGCCTGTAGGCACAAGGTGGCCGCGCGCGTCACCGACGGAATACCCAGGTGGCGCGTGTTGCGCACCAGAGCCACTTTGTTGAGGTTGACAGACAGCGCTGTGCGAGGGGGATGATCGGCTGAAACCACGGTCATGGTGTAGTTGGGTTGGCGGTGGCGGGTGGCGGGTGGCGCTTGCGCGCGCTAGGCGTCTGGCTGGCGCAGGCGGGACATGGCCTGCACATCCAGCATAAGCTGGCGGGTCTTGAACACCCGCACACCGCTATGGTAGTGCAGCAGGTAGCGAAGTTGCGGTCGCAGGGCTTGCAAGCTGGGCGCGCAGGCACGCAAGATAGCCATGAACGGCGCCGCATCGTCCAGCGCGGCTTGCAGATCCAAGCACTGCGCGCCGGTCAGCGGATAGCAGTCGTCACCGTGCGCGGCGCGCAGGCCGTGCTCGGGCGCCAGCACATACAGGCCCTGCGGGTCCAACTCGGCCAGCGTGCTGCCCTCGTGGGCCAGGTCGGGCAGCAGACCCACGTCGCGCAACAGAAGCAATTCGAAGGTGCGCAAGATCAGCTGCTGCGCGTCACCCCGCTCTGCGAGCAGCTGAACGGCAAACCGGTAGTGGTCAAACAGCGTCTGGTGGGCGTCGTCGCGGGCCAGCAGGCGCATGAGCAATTCGTTGAGGTAGCTGCCCGACAACAACGCGTCGCCGGTGGGCATCACGTGCCCACCCTGCCATTGGGCGGCCTTGAGGGTACGCACCTCGGCGTCGCCACCCCAGCTCAGCAGCAGCGGCTGCAGCGGCAAGAGCACCGGTCGAAACTGCGAGGTGGGTCGTTTCACGCCCTTGGCGA
>JAUXXN010000563.1 GCA_030684755.1 Hydrogenophaga sp. | reverse complement strand
TTGGCCAGTTCCACGGCCGATTTGACCGCCATTTTGTCGAACACGCGCGAGCGGTGCACTTCGACAGTGCGCACGCTGATGCCGAGCTGGTCGGCCACGAGTTTGTTGGGCAGGCCGGCCACCACCAGGTCCATGACGGCGCGCTCGCGCTCGGTGAGGCTGTTCACCCGCTGCTGCATGCTGTGCTGCGCTTGGCGCTGAGCCAACACTTGGGCTGAGTGGGCGAGTGCTTGTTCGACCCGGTCAACCAGGGCATTGTCTGAGAAGGGTTTTTCGCAAAAGTCGAACGCGCCGCGCTTGACGGCGTCGACAGCGGTGGGCACGTCGGCATGGCCCGACAGAAAAATGACCGGCATGGCCGCTTGCCAGGGCAAGGTGAGCAGGTGTTCAAAAAGGGCCAGCCCGCTCATGCCGGACATGCGCACATCAAGCAGCACGCAACACGGCAAATAGGGCTCGCGCTGCCAGCTTTCGATTTCATCCAGAAAGGCCTCGGCGCTGTCAAAGCCTTCGCTGAGCAGGCGGCGGGTGCGCAGCAACCAGGCCAGCGCTTCGCGCACGCCAGCGTCGTCGTCCACCAAAAATATTTTCGCGTCGGGGTGTGCGGTCATGGGGCGGATGATAAGGCGCTGAAATCCTATGTGGGTGCGATCGGGGTGGGGTTTGAACAAGGTCTCATTTCGGCGCCCCATGCCGCGCCACGTTACAAACCAGCGCCGCCTGCCGCCACAAAGTGCCCGCTCTTGCCGCCGCGTTTCTCCATCAGCCGCACGCCGCTGATGGTCATGCCCCGGTCCACGGCTTTGCACATGTCGTAAAGGGTGAGCAGGGCCACGCTGCAGGCGGTGAGGGCTTCCATTTCGACGCCGGTTTGGCCGGTGCATTCGGCGGTGGCGCGGCACAGCACGGTGTTGGACGGGGCGTTGACCTCGAACTCCACCGCCACGCGGGTGAGAGCGATGGGGTGGCACAGGGGAATGAGGTCGCTGGTTTTTTTGGCGCCTTGTATGCCGGCAATGCGGGCGATGCCGAGCACATCGCCTTTTTTGGCGCTGCCGCTCTGAATGAGGGCCAGGGTGGCGGGCTCCATGCCAATGTGGCCAACGGCCACGGCCACGCGGTGGGTGTTGGCTTTGGCGGACACATCGACCATGTGGGCCTGGCCTTGGGCGTCGAAGTGGGTGAGTGGGTTGTGGGGGGCTGCGGATGTTTCGGTCATGGCGGTGGCTTTGCGCAGGCTTTACAGAAACCTGCTGGGGTTGGCGGCATCATACGGGGATGTTTTTGAACCTGAACCCATTGGTATTGCCTGCGCACCGCTCCCGTTGGGCGGTTTCTTGGCTTGCGGCCGCTTTGGTGGGTGCGCTGGGCCTGCTGCCCGCGTCTTTGTCTGTGGCGCAAAATCTGCCGCCTGCCACCGCTGGGACCGGTCTGGTTTCGGGTGGTTTGCCGGGGTTGGGCGATGTGCAGGGCATGTCGATCGCGGCCGAGCGCCGTTTGGGCGACAGCATTGCGCGCAGCATTTACCGCGACCCCGATTACCTGGACGACCCGGTGTTGGGCGA
>JAUXXN010000561.1 GCA_030684755.1 Hydrogenophaga sp. | reverse complement strand
CAAAACTCACATCGCGCACAGCCGTGTTGAAGCGGATGTAGGGGCGCACACCGGCCTTTTCGACCCGGCCTTTGATGTAGTCCCACAGCACCTCGCGCGGTGGGTAAGAGCCCATGGGGCGGCCAAAGTGTTCGTCGAAGGTGTAGTCGGCGAATTCCAGGCATTCTTTGGGGCCGTTCGACCACAGGTAGCGGTACATGCTGCCGTGCACCGGCTCGCCGTGCTCGTCCAGGCCGGTGCGCCAGGTGTAGTTCCACATGCCGCCCCAGTCCGCCTGCTTCTCGAAGCACACCAGTTCTGGAATCTCGGCGCCCGCGGCTTGGGCGGACTGAAAAGCCCTCAGCTGCGCCAGGCCGCTCGGGCCGGCGCCAATGATGGCAACGCGCTGGTTCATGCAAGTACTCCTATCGGAAATTGTTAAACATGGTGAAACTTTGATTCCCCATATGAAGCACAAGACATGCCAGCAGCTGCGGACCGGAGACGGAGGTTTCGGCCCACGAAACGGCGTGGGTCTGCGCCAAAACGGTGAGCCGCAGCGCGTAGCGCAGCGCGATGCCGGTGCACGGCGGTGGTTTGAGGGTGATTTGTGCACTGCTTTCTGGCAACGGGGCGCGGCGCGCACGGAACCTCCGGGTGGTCATCAGATCCATCTTTGTGAGCGGGTGCGTGGTTGTATCAACGCACCCTTTTCCCCGGCCCCAGCGCCGGACAACCTCAGAAAGGCAGTGCATGCAAGTTCAAGTCAACACCGACGACCACATCCATGGTGGCGATTCCCTGGCCCAATGGATCAACGACGAGGCCACCAGCCGCCTGAGCCGGTTCCGTGACCACATCACCCGGCTGGAGGTGTTTCTGACCGATCTCGACGGCAACAAATCGGGCGCCAACGACAAACGCTGTCGCCTTGAAGCCCGCCTGGCCAACCGCCAGCCGGTCAGCGTCACGGCGGACGGCGACAAGATGCCCGCTGTCTTTGGCGATGCGGTGGGCAAACTCATCCGTGCCTTAGACACCGATCTGGGCCGCGTGAAGGACCGCAACGGCCGCGACACCATCCGCAACGCGGCAGACCAAGGGGAATGAGGGGCTGAGCGCCCAAACTGGGTCGGCTTGGCTCGCCGCTTGGCGATAAACCCGGCGGTCCAAGTCGAGCCACAACCTGCGGGATGCCGCCCGCAAAAAAGGCCAAAAACTGTCGGCACAATGCTGACCATGGACACATCCCCATCCCCAACCCCTACGCCCAGCCTGTTGCCCGACAACGACCCCCAGCGCGAGCTGCTGCACAACGAGGTGCACGCGCGCCCGTCTGCCCGTGTTCGGCTGCCGGCCCTGATTGTGTTCGTGGCAGTGCTCAACGAGGGCGTGACGCGCGAGCAGGAAGGCGATCATCTGCGCCGCTTACCGGGGCTGGCGCAACTGCCGCAAGAGCGTTTGCAGGGCAACTTTTTGCGGCTGCGTTTTGAAGAGCACACGCTCAAATGGGAGCGCCACACCGAATTCACCCGCTACTCCATCGTGCAGGAACTGCCTGAGGGCGCGGGTCTGGGCAGCACCGATCCGATGCTGTTGGATGCACTGGTGACGCCACCCGGCTGGCTGCGCGATATTCCCGGGCGCACCGTGGCCGCCATCAAACTGGTGATGCTGCACGCTGACTTGCCCGAGCAGACCTCCGAGGCACAGGCCGCGCTCATGGGCCCGGCGCAGCAGTGGTTTGGTTCCCGCACAGTGGTGGCCTCGCAGCTCGGTGGCGGACATTCGTGGGCGCTGACCGACTTTGCGCTGCGCCCTTCGGGTTTTGAGCGCATGTTGGTGCTGGCGCCGTCGGGAACCACCGAAACCCGCGCCGGGCGCATTTCCCAGCGCCTGTTGGAGCTGGAAACCTACCGCCTCATGGCGCTGCGCGGGCTGCCTGTGGCCAAAGCGTTGTCGCCCATGCTGGCAGCTGCCGAAGCCCAGTTGGCCACCATCACCGCGCAGTTGGAAAACAAGTCCACATCGGAGCAGGCGCTGCTGGACCAACTGGTGTCGCTGGCGGCCAGAGTGGAGCGGGCCACCGCAGAAAACAGCTACCGCTTTGCCGCCACTCGGGCTTACGACACACTGGTCAGCCAACGCATCGGCGAACTGCGCGAAAAGCCCATCCCGGGCACGCAAACCATTGGGGAGTTCATGCAGCGCAGGCTGTCGCCTGCCATGGCCACCGTGGCCGCCACCGCAGATCGACTGGCCTCGCTGTCAGAGCGCGTGTCGCGCACCAGCGACCTTCTGCGCACGCGGGTGGACATCGTCACCGAAGCGCAAAACCAGCAACTGCTGGAAAAACTCACCAAAGGCCAGGAACTGCAACTGCGCCTGCAAAGCACAGTGGAAGGCCTGTCGATCGCGGCCATCTCGTACTACATGGTGAGTTTGGTTCTGTACCTGGGCAAAGCCGGCAAAGCCGCAGGCCTGCCGATTCACCCCGAAATGCTGGCTGGCGCCATGATTCCGGTGGTGCTGGTGGGCGTGTGGCGCACCACCAAGAAGATTCACGAGAAGCTGCACGCGGGGCATTGAGCGCGCAACGGTTGCAGGGCTGGTTGGCTTTGTGGGCCAAAACACCCAGCGTGCCTCCAAGCAAGGTGATGGAAAGGGCGGCGGCGGCCAAGTCAGCTTGGGCGCAGCCTGTGCAGGGCCGCCGGATTCAACCGATCATCTGCCCGGTTTCGATCAACTGGTCGATACGCGCCAGCACCAGCAAGCCGGTGATCGAGTGGGGGTCAAAGGTCTGCCATTCGATTTGCGTCATGGGGTCCAGGTCAGACAGCTCAGCGTGCGCCATCGACCAGTTGCCGTAGCGCCGCTGTTCGATGTTTTCGCAATGCACCATTTCAACGCGGTTGTGGCGCGGGTCCGAAGCAATGCGCGCATACAAACGGTTCACCTCGTCCTGCTCGCCTTCCAGGGCTTGCAGGTAGATGCCCTGGCCTTGCAGCAGCACCCCGGTGATGCCGTGCTGGCAGTTGTAGGCTTGCGATTGCTGAAGAATGGATTGGGTCACCGCCGTTGTTTGAGGGCCAACCGCTGCGCTGACGTAGAAGACGCGTACCAACATGACCGGACTCCCTCAAAAGCACGATGAACGTGCCGAAAATTTACCATGCTGTGGCGGCTTCGGTGGTGATGACCCCACCGCCTAGACAAATGTCGCCGTCGTACACCACAGCGCTTTGGCCGGGCGTCACGGCCCATTGCGCATCGGTGAAGCGCAGCGCAAAGCCTGCGTCGCCTTCGGCTTCGAATTGGCACGGCGCGTCGGCTTGGCGGTAGCGCGTTTTGGCCGCCAGTGCGCCCGCTGCAGGCGCATGGCCCGCCACCCAACTCGCGTCTTGCGCGCGCAGGGCAGGGGACAGCAGCCACGGGTGGTCGTGGCCCTGCACCACCCACAGGGTGTTCTTTTCCATGTCTTTGCGGGCCACAAACCAGGGCGCGTGTTCGTTGCCGCCTTTTTGCGCGCCCTTGTCGCGCACCCCACCAATGCCCAGGCCCTGGCGCTGGCCCAGCGTATAAAAGCTCAGGCCCACGTGGCGGCCCAGCACCCGGCCTTTTTCATCCTTGATGGGGCCGGGTTCTTTGGCGATGTAGCGGTTCAAAAAGTCGCGGAAAGGCCGCTCACCGATGAAGCAAATGCCGGTGCTGTCTTTCTTTTTTGCATTGGGCAAACCGATTTCAGCAGCGATGCGTCGCACTTCTGTCTTAGGCAGTTCGCCCACCGGAAACAGCGTTTTGCTCAGCTGCGCCTGGTTCAGGCGGTGCAAAAAGTAGCTCTGGTCCTTCAGCGGGTCCAGGCCCTTGAGCAGTTCAAACGCACCGTGGCGCTCGCGCACCCGGGCATAGTGGCCGGTGGCAATCTTCTCGGCCCCCAGGCGCATGGCGTGGTCCAGAAAGGCTTTGAACTTGATCTCGGCGTTGCACAAAATGTCGGGGTTGGGCGT
>JAUXXN010000544.1 GCA_030684755.1 Hydrogenophaga sp. | reverse complement strand
CGCTGGTCACCATGGACGGCGAGGTGGTCGGCATCGTTACCGGCATTCTCAACCCCACCAGCCACCGCACTTTTGTTGGCATCGGTTTTGCAGTGCCCATTGAAAGTGCCGCCGGTGCCGCAGGCCTTCCCCCATTCTGAAACGGAGCACAACATGAGCGACCCCAACGCCCCCGACACCGCCCAGCTGATGGAGCAAATCCTGTACGAAGTGAAACGGGTGGTGGTCGGGCAAGACCGGTTTTTGGAACGCGTGATGGTGGCCATGCTGGCGCAGGGCCATTTGCTGGTGGAAGGTGTACCGGGGCTGGCCAAAACCCTGACGGTGAAAACGCTGGCCGATGTGGTGCAGGGGCGCTTCAAACGCATTCAGTTCACGCCCGACCTGGTGCCCGCCGACCTGGTGGGCACGCGCATGTACAACCAGAAAACCGGCGAATTCAGCACCTCGCTGGGTCCCGTGTTTGCCAACCTGTTGCTGGCCGACGAGATCAACCGCGCACCCGCCAAGGTGCAGAGCGCGCTGCTGGAGGTGATGCAAGAGCGGCAGGTGACGATAGCCGGCGAGTCGCACAAAGTGCCCAGCCCGTTTTTGGTCATGGCCACGCAAAACCCGATTGAAACCGAGGGCACCTACCCACTGCCCGAAGCGCAAGTGGACCGCTTCATGATGAAGGTGGTGGTGGATTACCCCACGGACGAAGAAGAGTTTGTCATTGTTCAGCGCGTCACCGGCCCCGCCGTGCAGGTGCAGGCCGTGGCCACCACCGATCAACTGGCGGCTTTGCAGGCGCAATGCCGCGCCGTGTACGTGGACCCCTCGCTGGTGCAGTACGCCGTGAAGCTGGTGTCGGCCACGCGCACGCCTGAAAAACACGGCCTGAAAGACATGGCCCGTTTCCTCACCTATGGCGCCAGTCCGCGCGCCACCATTGGCTTGGTGGAAGGGGCTCGGGCGTTGGCGCTGCTGCGCGGGCGCCCCTACGCGCTGCCCGAAGACATGACCGACCTGGTGCCCGACGTGTTGCGCCACCGACTGGTGTTGTCGTATGAAGGCCTGTCGGAAGGTCTGAGCCCCGAAGCCTTGGTGGACCGCATCATGGCCGCCGTGAAGCAGCCGCCCAAACCGCTGCAACACGCGCCCCAGGCTTGAGGAAGCATGGCCATGTGGTTCGGTCTGTTTAAAACCCGCCGTACCGAGCCTGCTGCGGCGCCGGTTGTGGCACCCCAAGAGCGGGCCGACGCACTGCTGCAGCGGTTGGACTGGACCGTGATGCGCCGCCTGGACGGCCTGCTGCAAGGCGACTTCCGCAGCCTGATGCGCGGCAGCGGGCTGGATCTGGCCGACCTGCGCGAATACCAACACCACGACGATGTGCGCCACATCGACTGGAACGTGACCGCACGGCTGCAGACACCGCACGTGCGCGTGTTCACCGAAGACCGGGAAATGGCCGCTTGGTTTTTGCTGGACCTGAGCCCGTCGCTGGACTTTGGTTCGGGCTCGCAGCGCAAAAGCACCGTGTTGCGAGACACGGTGGCGGTGCTGGCGCGGCTCATCACCCGCCATGGCAACCGCGTGGGCGCGGTGCTTTATGGTTCGCGTGGCCAGCCGGTGGTGGACGCGGTGCTGCCCGCACGTGGCGGCAAAGTCCACGTGCTGCGGCTGATCCACCTGATTCAACAACCGCCAGTGTCTGTATCGATATCTTCACCTTCACTTGGCAAAGCCAGCAACAGCAACGGCCCGACCCGCCTGGCCGATTTGCTCAGCGCCGCTGCTCGCACCGTGCGCCAGCGCTCCACCGTGTTTGTGCTGTCCGACTTCATCAGCGAACCCGGCTGGGAAAAACCGCTGGGTGAACTGGCGCGGCGCCACGACGTGGTGGCCGTGCGCCTGCTCGATCCGCTGGAGCGGGAACTGCCCGACCTGGGCCTGATCCCCATCCGCGACGCCGAAACCGGCGAACAACTGCTGGTTGACACCCACGACGCGGGTTTTCGGCAGCGCTTTGCCCGCATTGCTTCGCAGCGCGAGGCGCAGTTGCGCGACACCCTGGCCCGTGCCGGCGTGGACACACTGGAGTTGTCCACCGACGACGACCTGGCCGACGCCGTGCTGCGCCTGGTGGACATGCGCCGAGGCCGCCAGCGCCTCACCCGAGGCGCACAGCGCATGGCAGGCCGCGACCTGTTGCCGGTTGACTCACCTGAAGGAGCACGCTCATGAATGGGCCCATCACCTTTCTTTGGCCGCAGTTTCTGTGGCTGCTGTTGGCCTTGCCGTTGCTGGTGCTGATCTACCTGTGGCTGCTGCGACGGCGTCAGAACACCGCGCTGCGCTTTGCAAGCCTAGCTATCGTGCGGGAGGCCCTGGGCAAAGGCCCCGGCTGGCGCCGCCATGTGCCACCTGTGCTGTTGTGGTTGGCGTTGGCCGCCATGCTGCTGGCGTCGGCGCGGCCCATGGCCACCATCGTGTTGCCGTCGCAACAGCAAACCATTATTTTGGCCATGGACGTTTCGGGCAGCATGCGCGCCACCGACGTGGAGCCCAACCGCCTAGAAGCCGCGCAAGCCGCCGCCAAAGCGTTTCTGGCCGAGCTGCCGCGCCATGTGCGCGTGGGTATCGTGGCGTTTGCGGGCACGGCGCAGGTGGTGCAACCCATCACCCTCAGCCGCGAAGACCTGGTGGCCGCCATCGACAAGTTTCAGATGCAACGCGCCACCGCCATCGGCAGCGCCATTGTGGTGGCGTTGGGCGAGCTGTTTCCGGGCCAGGGGCTGGACCTGGCCAGTCTCACCTATGGCCGTAACAGCGACCCATTTGCGCCCCAGGGCCGTTCGCTCGACCAGGCCCGCAAAGACCCACCGCCGCCGCCAGCACCCGTGCCACCCGGTTCTTACACCTCGGCCTCCATCATCTTGCTCACCGACGGCCAGCGCACCACCGGCGTGGACACCGAAGAGGCCGCCCAACTCGCTGCCGACCGGGGTGTGCGCGTCTACACCGTGGGCATTGGCACGGTGGTTGGCGAAGTCATCGGCTTTGAAGGCTGGTCCATGCGGGTCAGGCTGGACGAAGACACGCTGAAAAACGTTGCCCGCACCACCCAAGGCGAGTACTTCTACGCCGGTACCGCTGAAAACCTCAAACAGGTTTACGAATCGCTCAGCACCCGGCTCACGGTGGAGAAAAAAGAAACCGAAATAGCCGCCTTGCTCGCCCTGCTAGCCTCGGTGCTGGCGTTGCTGTCGGCCGGGCTGTCGTTGTTTTGGTTCAACCGAGTGCTGTGACAGTGCTGCGCGCTGACTTGCATCAAGTCCGCCCGGCGCACGGACGGCACAATCGCTATCCATGAACGAAAACGTGGTAATCGCCGGTGGTGGTATTGGAGGCTTGGCCTGCGCGTTGGCGCTGGCCCGGGCCGGGGTTTCTGTCGATGTTCTGGAGCAAGCGAGCGCCTTCGGCGAGGTGGGCGCAGGCTTGCAACTCGGCCCCAACGCCGTGCGTGTGCTCGATGACTGGGGCCTAACGGACGACTTGAAGGCCTGCGCGGCATTCCCCGTCGCCCTGTGGGTGCGCGACGCCCACGGCGGCGAACGCCTGGGGCAGCTGCGCCTGGGTGCCCGGGCACAGACCCGCTACGGGCAACCCTACGCAACCCTGCACCGCGCCGACCTTCACAGCCTGCTGCTGCGCGCCGTCCAGCAAGAACCCGGTGTGAGCCTGAACCTCCAGACCCGGGTGGCCGCTTACGAGCAAACACCCGAGGGCGTACAAGTCACCACCGAAGACGGCGCTGTGGTGCCCGGACAGGCGCTCATTGGTTGCGACGGCCTGTGGAGCCGCGTGCGGGTGCAGATGCTGGGCGCGCATCCGGTGCGCGCCAGCGGCCACCTGGCCTACCGGGGCATGGTGCACCGCGACCAGGTGCCCGCCGCGCAGCGCGAGAACGTGGTCACCGCCTGGCTCGGCACGCGCCTGCACGTGGTGCACTACCCCGTGCGCGCAGGGGAGTGGTTCAACGTGGTGGCGGTGGTGCATGGCGTGCTGGGCCAGGGCCATGGCGGCCCGGTGGGCAGTGATCCGCAAAGCTGGAGCCACGAAGCCCAAGCCGCCGACCTGAAAACCGCACTCGGCCCCGCCTGCTCCGACCTCATGGCCATGATCGACGCGGTGACAGACTGGAAACTGTGGTCGCTGAACGACCGCACGCCCATGACCGGCCCCCACGAACACGCCCAAGGGCGCGTGGCCTTGCTGGGCGATGCCGCCCACCCGCTGCGCCCCTACCTGGCACAAGGCGCCGCCATGGCCCTTGAAGACGCCTGGACCCTGGGCCGCCTGAGCGATGCCGCGCCCGTGGCAGACTGGCCCGCCTTGCTGAGCACTTATGCGCAAACCCGCTGGCGGCGCAACGCCCGCGTGCAAAGCCGCTCGCAACGCAACGGCACCATTTTTCACGCCAGCGGCCTGCTGCGCTGGGGCCGCAACAGCGCCATGGCGCTGCTGGGCGAAAGTCTGATGGACAACGCATGGCTGTATGAGGGGCCGCCCGATCCGTTGGGCAACTGAACCATCCGATGGGAGGCAACATTTGTGCGGTCAACACGCCTTGCGAAACCGTGCTTGCGTGGGCAGCGGTTGGCTGGCGACAGGGTGCTGGCTTTGTACCCTGTATCGTTTTCGCTTCCTGTTCAGGTTCAAGCTTTGAAGCTGTTTCGGATCAGGCCAACGGCCAGTCCTTCAATTTCAAACGCGTCTCCAGGTTCGACCACGATGGTTTTGTAATCTGCGTTTTCAGGGTGCAGTTCAATCAGGTGTTGACGGCGGATGAAGCGCTTGACAGTCACCTCGTCG
>JAUXXN010000495.1 GCA_030684755.1 Hydrogenophaga sp. | reverse complement strand
ATGACCCAAACCACCCGCCACCCCAACCTGCGCCCCACCCTGCGACTCCTGTGCCTGGCCGGCCTCAGCACCTTCTTGGGCACGGCGGCCCTCGCACAGGACACCAGCCATTACTACGGCGGCGTGTCCGTGGGCCAATCCAAGACCCAGACCGATGCGGCAGGCCTGACCTCGGGCCTGCTGCCGGGTGTGGGCGTGCTCAACAGCACGACGGACGAAAAAGACACGGCCTACAAACTGTTTGGTGGCTACCAGTTCAACCGCAACATTGCCTTGGAAGGCGGCTACTTCGACTTGGGCAAAAACAGCTTCAATGCCAACACCGTGCCTGCGGGCACGCTGGCCGGCGAGTCCCGGGTACAAGGCCTGAACCTGGACCTGGTGGGCACCCTGCCCTTCACCGAGCGCCTCTCGGCACTGGCCCGCGTGGGTGTGCAACACGCCTGGACCAAAAGCACCGCCAGCGGCACCGGTGCCGGTGCGCTGGTGGCACCCCACAGCAAACACAACGGCAGCGGCGCGAAGGTGGGCTTTGGCTTGCAATACGAAATGAGCCCGGCGGTGTGGATTCGCGGCGAGGTGGAGCGTTACCGCATCAAGAACGCGGTGGGCCAGCGCAACAACGTGGACGTGGCAACCCTGAGCCTGGTGTTCCCGTTTGGCCGGGCCCCGGCGCAGCGCGTGGCCGCAGCACCCGCCTACGTGGCACCGGCTCCCGTGTATGTGACACCCGCACCGGTGTACGTGACACCGGCACCGCAGGTGGTGATCGTGACGCCGCCGCCCGCACCCGCACCCGTGGTGGTCACACCGGCCCCCCAGCGTGTGAACTTCTCCGCCGACACGCTGTTTGGTTTTGACACCGCGACGGTGCGCCCCGAGGGCCGCGCAGCGCTGGACAAGTTCAGCGGCCAACTGGCGGGCACCCGGTACGACACGATCACCGTTGAAGGCCACACCGACCGCAAGGGCTCGGCCGCCTACAACCAGACGCTGTCCACCGAGCGCGCCGAATCGGTGAAGTCTTACTTGGTGAACAGCGGTCGGCTGGACCCGGCCAAGATCAGCGCCGTGGGCAAAGGGGAAAGCATGCCCGTCACGGCCGCAGCCGATTGCTCGGACTCACTGCCCCGCGCCCAGTTGATCACCTGTCTGCAGCCCGACCGCCGGGTGGACGTGGAAGTGACCGGCACCCGCTGACCTCAGCGCTCAGAGGCTGAGAGTTTTTCGGGCGTGTCTGAGCAACGCCTCAAATCGTGCCCGATCAAGGCGCAAAGCACAGCCATAGCATGGCTATGGCGCGCATTTGCAACGCCGAGCGGGTGTGTTTTGGGGTGGTGAGCGGGCATGAACGAAAGACTCTCAGCCTCTCGGCCGCTCAGCCCCCGCACAGGGGCTGTGGCCAGCCCGAGGCGGCCAGCCACGTCGATCCCTCGGGGTGGGCCACGCGCTTGAGTGTTTGGGTGCGTGCTAGCTGGTCCCGGCGCCACAGCGCCATCTGCAGGCCCAGCGCGCGCGTGTCCAACCCAGCCAGGCGCACCGCCACAAACAAGCCACTGGGGGCCGCGTCCATGCACGGCGACACGCAGCCATCCATGTCGGACACCAGCGCGTTGCAGGCCAAGTCGCCGGGGGGCATTTCATCCAGCTGGGCAATCAGGCCGCGCAGCCGGGCGTGGTCGCAAAAGGCAGCGGGCGCGGGCGGGTTGTCGCGCAGCACCCTGCGCGCAGCCGGGTAAAAAAAGTCTTCCTCCATGTCCGCCAGCAGGGTGAGCGCGTCGCACAGACTGTCCAGCAATTCGGCACGGCACCCGGGGGCCGACGGGTCCGCCCAGCGCAGCCGGTCAAACTGGCGCAGCAGCGTGCGCACACGCTCATGGTTCAGCAACAGCTGGTCCAGCGCGTCGCGCGCATGCAGAAGGGGTTTGGGGCGCATACCAGAGGTTCCTCAACAGGGGCCGCCGCGACCGGACAGGTCCAGCGCTTAGACCGCCAGCGCCGGGGGCAGCAAACGGTCGTATTCGGTCTTCACCACCTGATAGCACTCGCAGGTGCGCAGCTCCAGGCCGGGGCGGTCCAGCACCTTGATGTGGCCGCGTGCGTAGCTGATAAGCCCAGACTTTTGCAGGCTCAGCGCGGCCTCGGTCACACCCTCGCGGCGCACGCCCAGCATGTTGGCGATCAGCTCCTGTGTCATGACCAGGTTGTGGCCGGGCAGGCGGTCCAAGCTCAGCAACAGCCAGCGGCACAGCTGCTGGTCCAGCGAATGGTGGCGGTTGCACACCGCCGTTTGCGTCATCTGGGTGATGAGGGCTTGGGTGTAGCGCAGCAGCAGGTGCATGACCGGGCTGGAGCGGCCAAATTCATCTTTCATGGCGGCCGCGCGCAGGCGCAGGCCCTTGCCCGCGCTTTGCACCACCGCCCGGCTGGGGGTGGAGCCGCCGCCCATGAAGATGGAAATGCCCACCACGCCCTCGTAGCCCACCACGGCGATTTCGGCCGATGCGCCGTTTTCCAGCACATACAGCAGCGACACGATGGCGCTGGTGGGAAAGTACACATGGCCCATGGTGGTGCCCGACTCGTACAGCACCATGCCCAGCGGCAAATCCACCGACTCCAGCTGGGGCTGCCAGCGCAGCCATTCGGCCTCGGGCAGGGCGTCCAGCAGCTGGTTGCCGCGTGTGGGGCGGGCAGCGGTGGCGTTCATCGGCGGTCCTTCATAGGTCGTTTTTGGGGAAGGTTGTGGGGAAAACCCTTACGTACAGCCGTGAATTTTTTCACGCAACCGCGTCTTCGTCTGTACGGTATCGAACACAGGCATTTTCCAGCCCGACAAAGGCTGCCGGTCCTCCCACTTGCCCGCTCATATGTTGAGCGGCAGCGGAATCACAAAACAACCGTCTGCGGGCGCGTCCATCCAACGCAGCGGCTCGGCCACGGGCAAGATCTGTCCTTTCAGGGTAGCGCACAGCGCCTGCGCGGCCTGCGGTGTGGCGCGCACCAACACAAACCGCAGGCTGCGCCCGGCACGGGTGAGCCGCAGTTCGGCGCGTGGCCAGTGTGCGGGCATGCAGGGTGTGAACCACAGCTCCTCGGCTTGCAGGTGCAGGCCCAGAAGGGACTCCAGCGCCGCGCGGTGCAGCCAACCGGCGGCGCCGGTGTACCAGCTCCAACCACCGCGCCCGGTGTAGGGGGGCTGGCTGTACACATCGGCGGCCATGGCATAGGGCTCTACCCCGTAAGCCGGGCCGCGCCCAGGGTGCTGGGCGCGGTGCGCCGGGCTCAGGTAGGTGAAGTA
>JAUXXN010000537.1 GCA_030684755.1 Hydrogenophaga sp. | reverse complement strand
CCGCCCGCGCCCACTGCGCCTGGGTGCTGGAAGACG
Source organism: Hydrogenophaga sp. (assembly GCA_030684755.1). Classification (GTDB taxonomy): domain Bacteria; phylum Pseudomonadota; class Gammaproteobacteria; order Burkholderiales; family Burkholderiaceae_C; genus Hydrogenophaga. The sequence goes on along the minus strand of JAUXXN010000537.1, from coordinate 4,595 downwards.
ATTACGACAGCGAATACCGCTTCAGCGGCCCGCCCATCAGCAGCCTGGAAGGGCTAGACAGCGATGGCCGCGTGCTCTACATGGGCACGTTTTCCAAGGTGCTCTACCCCGGCATCAAGCTGGGCTATTTGGTGGTGCCCAAGGCGCAGGTAGCCGCCTTCAAACAAGCCCACTACGACCTGAACCGCCCCGCCCAAATGCCGCTGCAATCCGCGCTGGCCGAATTCAATGAAATGGGCCATTTCAGCAGCGCGCTGCGCCGATCCCGCCAAAGCTACGCCGAACGCCGTCACTGCCTGCTGCAAGCGCTGGCCCCGGTGCTGAGCGAACACAGCGACGGCCCCCGCATCACCGGCGCCGAACAAGGCCTGCACCTGTGCCTGCGCCTGCCCAGCCATATCAACGACCGCGCCCTGGCCCAACGCCTTGCCCAGCAAGGACTGACCGTGCGCCCGCTCTCGGCCTACTGCCTGGCCCGCACCGATCTGCGCGGCCTGGTCATTGGCTACGGCTACGCCCCACTGGCCGACATTGCGCGCTACGGCCCGGTGCTGGCGGCGGCGGTGCGCCAGGAACTGTCGGAGCTACCGACCGGCTGAACCAGGCCGGCGGCTGGCGCGCCCCGCCGCGTGCGACATCGCACAGACAAACCCCGGGTCCGGTCCCATGCTCCGGTGCATCAACGCACAGGAGACATTCCCATGAAAACCCCCATCAAAAGCCTGCTGGCCGCACTGAGCGTGGCTTTCGCCGCCCAAGCCGCCGCACAGGCCACCTTCTACGAAAACGAGCGCTTCGCCGGCCGCTCCCTCACCGCCACCGAACAGGTGCCCAGCTTTCAGCGCTACGGCTTCAACAACAGCACGTCGTCTGCCGTGGTGGTGGGCGAACGCTGGGAGGTGTGCCAGCAAAACGATTACTACGGCCGCTGCACCGTGCTGCGCCCGGGCAACTACCCCTCGCTCGCCGCCATGGGGCTGAACGACCGCATTTCGTCGGCCCGGGCCATCGGCCGCAACGCCCGTGTGGACGACGACCGCTACGCCCCCGTGGTTGCGGCAGCGGTGGTGCCGCAAGTCACGTTCTATGAACGGGAACGCTTCGACGGTCGTTCCTTCGTGGCCACCGGGCAAGTAACCAACCTGCGGCGCCAGGGCTTCAACGAACGCGCCGCGTCGGCCGTGGTGGTGGGCGAGCGCTGGGAGGTGTGTGAAGACAACCGCTTTCGTGGTGCCTGCGTGGTGTTGCGCCCGGGGCGCTACCCGTCGCTCGCCGCCATGGGGTTGAAAGACCGCATTTCGTCGGTGCGCGCCATCGCGCCGAAAACGCGCGTCGCAGACAACCGCTACGCACCCCTGCCAATGCCGGTCTACGACAACCGCCGCCGCAACGGTGAGCGCCTGTTTGAAGCCACCGTCACGTCTTCGCGCGCCGTGCTCGCCACCTCGGGCCAGCGCTGCTGGGTCGAAAGCGAGCAAGTGCCGCAAACGCAAAACAACACCAACATGCCCGCCGCCCTGGCAGGCGCCCTTATCGGTGGCATTCTGGGTCACCAGGTGGGCGGCGGCAGTGGCAAAGACATTGCCACGGTGGGCGGCGCCGTGGCGGGTGCCGCGCTCGGCGCCCAGGTGGGCCGCGACAACCCGACCGCCACGCAAGATGTGCAGCGCTGCGAAAACGTCCCCGGCGGTGCGCAAGCCGCGTACTGGGACGTGTCTTACAACTTTCGCGGCCAGGACCACCGCGTGCAAATGACCTCGGCGCCCGGCGCCACCATCGTGGTCAACGAGCAGGGCGAACCGCGCCAGTAAGCGCAGGCGCTCGGTTCAGAGCACATCCCGCAACCGGTACCACAGCATGCCCAGCGCCAGGCTGAACTGCTTTGGTCAGATGCCACCGTAGGCCGCACTGGCCGAGTTCATTGAAATGGGCCGCTTCAGCAGCGCGCTGCGCCGCTCGCGGCAAAGCTACGCCGAACGCCGCCACTGCCTACTGCAAGCGCTGGCCCCGGTGCTGAGCGAACACAGCGACGGCCCGGCATCACCGGCGCGGAACAAGGCCGTGCTACTCGAACAGAGTGTGGGCGGTGGTGAGCGGGGAACGTATAGTGCATGTACCGGATGCGCTCGCGCAACTGGCCCAAAAACCCGGGTGAACTGAAGCACGGGGGTGCCGGGTTTAACAGAATTTTTATGGCTGGACAAAGATCCCGTGTGTTAAGTGACAAGCCAGACTGCAAGCCCCTTTCAGGGGGAACACACGACCAACTTATGGAGCAGCGTCCAACTTATAAAACATGCTTTGCTGCACTGCACTGGAAAACAGCGACAGTGCTCGGGTGTGGCTTGCGTGCAGGTTGGCCATGCCCAAAAGAAGAACCCGGCACGGGGCCGGGCTTCTGGTTGTTGGGGTGCATCGTGGGTCTATACGGAAACGATCAGTTGCCGCAACGTTTTCGGGACTTCAGGCGTTGACGAACGCGGAGATGTCGCCACAGGATGCGCTGCCATTCTCTGCTGGATCTGCGCTACCGCAATCGACCTGTCCATTGCCCTGCGCACGGCCAGCTGAACTTGGCTGGTTGGCTGGTGCGCTTTGATTGGCTGGGTCTGCATCTTGATCTCCTTTGAGTGCATAAAAAGCTACTTCAGGCGATGGGCTGAACTGGTTTTTCTGCATATTACTGTATAGCCCTTGACAGAGTTGCAAGAGAAAACCCTCGGGTTTCTCTACTGCCACAAAAATCGACTTTGCCTCTTTTCGATCGATCACGAAAGCATGAGCTGGATACCCAGTTACAAGTTTCTCAAGCCCTTCATGCCTGAGGTTGCCACTCCGTTCATTCAACAGGCGTCCATAGGCAAATGCGATTTCCATGGCTCTTTGCATTTCTGCAAGTCGCATCGGATCAACTTGGGCAAATACCGGTTCGTACAGCCCTGTCGTAAGGCGAGACGCAATGTCAGACGCAACCCGAGTAGAAAGCCCCGCCTGACTGGTCAACTCAAGCAAATACGACCGGAAGGCAGACATTGCGTTGGTTTGCAAGTAGGAAACCGCCTGCAACACGTCCAAACCAGAGTTACGCCCAATTACTTCATCGCTTTTCTTAACCTGGATGTCCAGCGGCCCCAACTCACTCATGTCATCCATGTAGAGCTTGCTCGCACCCACGACAACCAGCGTCCCTGCACTCTTGCAAGCCCCTGGAATCACTGCGTCAAAATTCTCATAGGTGTGCTGAAGTGCCCTCGCAATCCTGAAACCTGCGTGCGGGTCACCCCCGGGGGTAGCGAGAACAAGCAATGCTTTTTCTGTGACTTTCTTTTGCAATACATCGCAAAGCATTGCATACCCTTGACGGTTTATTTCACCACTGTAGGTGATTATGTCTACTGCATCCATTTTCAAGCCTCCTGTAAATTTTCGAACTAACTATCAGAATAGTATCTGACTGGGGTTGGCGATGGATACAACCACTGCAGTTGTTTGCTAAGGGCACGACACAGCGCAATTTGGTAGGCCTGAGCATACGTGTGCCGCAGTACACGTTCACAGCCTGCACCAGCCAGTCACAGCCCATCCGGTAAGGGTGGCCAGCGATGCAGCCCCAGCGCTCATTTCCGCAATTGTCCGCATGTGTCCAAAACCAGCAACAGGCACCGCACCAGGCACAAGCGGGACTGATTCATGAGCCACTGCCACCAGCCAAGCTCACCACCACCAAGAACACCTACAAACGGGCCTTCGTCCGACAGATCAGGTGCACAAGCGGGAGCACACAGGTGGGGATCGGCCAGTCTTGGCTTGCAATAGGAAAATCAGGATCAGAAAATCGGGGTCAGATTCCAATTAAAGCTACAAAGGGTAATGCTGCACCGCGTGTTGAATGACCATGCCGCTGTGAGTGCCGACATGGACTTGCGGCTGTCCAACGCATTGGGCACCAGCCCCAACTACTGGTTGGCCTTGCAAACGCAGCGTGACCTGTGGCGTGCACGCGAACTCGCCAAAGATCGCCCACCCACCATGCGTGTGGTCAAGCGGGAAACAGCGCCAGCCTGAACCAGCGCGCTTGGTGAACGAAGATTTCTGGGTGGGGGCCGGTTGGGCAGGATGTGTGAAAAGCGGGTCCGTGTTCAGCGCAGGAACAGGCTAGTCAGCGCGTCCGCTGGGCGCTGGCCCGTCAGCACATGGTGGGTCAGCGTCTACACCAGTGGCTCTACTGACAAGATGGTTTTTGAATAAGCTGTTGATTATTCAGATGAAAACAAAATCTTGTCACGCTTTGCATGCGTGCGGTTTTGCCTGTCACGCCGGGGCGTTGACCCTGGTGCTCATGGGTTTTCATCGGCCCCTGCGTTCAAGGTGGCACTTGTTCGGCATGGCGCCGCATGGCGCGCTGCAAGGCGGGGTTGGCTGGGGCGGGAGCGTCGAGTGCATCCAGAAACGCGGCAAAGTCGTTTTGCGTCAGGGTGATGGTTTCGTGCGCCTGCTCCACCGACTGGGCCTGAACCTCGGCGTGCCGCAGCACAAATTCGGCTTCGCTCATGTTGTCTTGGGTCTGCATGTCGGTCACAGCACATCCCGCAACC
>JAUXXN010000494.1 GCA_030684755.1 Hydrogenophaga sp. | reverse complement strand
GGCCGTGGGCGGTGTGGCCGATGTATGTGTGTTCGACCCCAACCAAGTTTGGGCGGTGCGGCGCACTGCGCTGCGCAGCCAGGGCAAGCACACGCCGTTTGAAGGGCACGAGATGCCGGTGTCGGTGCGTGCCACGCTGGTGGGCGGGCAACTGGCCCATGCGGCCAGCGGCACCGAGCTGGCCGCAGCGTGAACCGCTGGCTGGCCAGTGGGCGCGCTGTGTGGCGTGCGCTGCGCGTTTTGGGCCATGTGCTGCGCGGGCTGTGGATCATACGCACCCAGGTGAACCGGGCCACGCCCGCGCAAGCCCAGGTGCTGGTGCGCGCATGGGCAAGCCGCATGGTTCAGATCATGGGCGTGACGCTGGTTGTGCGCGGCACGCCACCCACGCAAGGCCCGGCCTTGCAGGTGGCCAACCATGTGTCTTGGCTGGACGTTGTGGTGATGAACGCCGCGCAGCCGTCGCGCTTTGTGTCCAAGTCCGACGTGAAGCACTGGCCGGTGTTGGGCACGATCATCACCGGCGCGGGTACGCTCTACATCGAACGCGAAAACCGGCGCGACGCCATGCGCGTGGTGCACCACATGGCCGAACGCTTGCAAGCACACGACGTGCTCACGGTGTTCCCCGAAGGCACCACCGGCGATGGCCGCGAGATGCTGCCGTTCCATGCCAACTTGTTTCAGGCCGCCATTGCCGTCCACGCACCCGTGGTGCCGGTGGCGCTGCGTTTTATCGATAGCACCAGCGGCCAGCGCAGCGACGCGCCGGTATTCATTGGCGACACCACCTTGGTGGCCTCTATCTGGACCACGCTGTGCGCCCACCGTTTGCAGGCGGTGTTGGTCTACGGCGAGCCGCAAACCCACAATGGGCGCGACCGCCGCACCTGGGCGCAAGACATGCGCACCGAGGTGGCACGCCTGCTGGCCACGGTCACGCCGGGCGATTGACAGTTTCTGAAGCGGCTGGCGGGGTGGGTCTCAAGCCTTCATGCGCTGCATCATCAGCTCGGTGTTGGCCTTGCGATCGGCACCCACCTTTTGCACCGAGGGGCGCTCACCCAGCTGCTTCAGGTAGGCGCGCACCGGCAAATCGGCCAGGTAGTCTCGGCCGTAAATGATCTTGGTGGCGCTGCCCACCAGCGGCAGGTGCACCAGCGCTGCGCAGTCGGCCAGGGTGAAAGTGTCGCCGGCAATGAAGGGGGAAAACCGGGTGAGCTTAGCGAGGGCTGCGATGTTTTTTTCTAACTGCTGGCCGGTTTTTTCTTTGATGTCGTCGCTCACCTTGCCGCCAAAAAAGGCTTCGGCGTACAGGCTTCGTGCCACCAGTTCCAAGTGCAATTCCAGGTAACGCAGTAACTCGCGCACTTTGGCGGCCGCAAATGGGTCGGCGGGCAGCAGCGGGTGTTGTGGATATTGGGCTTCGATATATTCCAGCATCACCGTGGACTCGCACAGCGTGCCTTGCTCAGTTTTTAGGTAAGGCACCTTGCCCAGCGGGCTGGCGTCGGTGTCGGTCTGCCCCACCCAGGCCAGTTCTTCTTCAAACGGTACGCCTTTTTCAAGCAGGGCGAGTTTGACCTTGTTGTAGTAGTTGCTGGCCGCGAAGCCGCAGAGGGTGAGCATGGTGTGTCTCCGTTGGTTTTAGGGGGTTCATCATGGTAGCGGCGGGGTGGTCTGATCCGCCGTCGCGCAGGCAACAGGGACCGCATCCTTTCACCCGGTCACGCTGGCTGATAAACTGCGCAGATGTTGTTTTCGCGTTTCTACCGCCGTTTCACCGCTGCCTTGGCCATGCTGGCCATGGTGCTCAGCGTGTTGGCGCCCACCGTGGCGCAGGCGGTGGTGAACGCGTCGGGGCAAGCCCAATGGATCGAGGTGTGCAGCGCCAGCGGCATGGTCTGGGTCAATACCAGCGACAACGCCGAGTTGGGTGCGCAGAGCGAAGCACCCACCAACCCCATGGGTGACATGTCGGAGCCTTGCCAGTGGTGCACCCTGCATGGCGGTGCTGCTGGCGTACCCGGCAAGCCCTTGGCCTTTGTTGGCCCCATCCAAGGCGCCGAACCCCCGCCCGCCTTCCTGTTCTCTGCCACGGTCACCGGCGTCTGGGCCGTCGCCCACGCCCGCGCTCCCCCCGCCGCTTCCTGAAATCACCCCGGTTCGCAGACCCTGTTGCAAGGGGCTGCGCGTGTCCATTGATTTTCAGGAGGCCCCATGCCTCATGGTTTGTTTTCGGTGCCGGTGGCACCCGCCCGGCGTGCTATCGCTTTGGGTTTTACTGCGGCGCTGTGTTTGGGTCTTGGTGGCCTTCTGGCGGCTTGCGAGCCCGCGCCAAGTGCTTCTCAAGCGCCTGCTTTCAAAGGCATTGACATCACGGGCGCGGCCTATGGCCGTCAACTGGCGCTGACCGACATGCACGGGCAGCCGCGCACCCTGGCCGACTACCGTGGCAAGGTGCTCATGTTGTATTTCGGGTTTGTGCAATGCCCCGACGTGTGCCCCACCGCGCTGGCCCGGGCCTCAGAGGTTATGCAGCAACTGGGGCCGGATGCGGCCCAAGTGCAGCTGCTGTTTGTAACGGTGGACCCCGAGCGCGACACGCCCGCTTTGTTGCGCGAATACATGGCGGCATTCGATCCGGCCTTTATGGCGCTCACCGGAGACGCTGCCGCCATACAAGCCGCCGCCAGCGAGTTCCGTGTGTATTTCAAAAAAATACCCACGGGCAGCAGCTACACCATGGACCACACCGCCTTGACGTATTTGCTGGACCGCAACGGCCACATTCGGGTGGCGCTGCGCCATGAACAAACCGCAGCCGACTACACCGCCGACATACAAAAGTTGCTGGCTGAAAAGCCGGTTTAGACCACCTTTTTCTCCACAAGCTGCGTGCTTTTTCCCTTTCTACTTTTCCCTTTCTACTTTTCCCTTTTTTACCCATTTTTTAACCGGAGTTCCCATGAAAAAACTGCTCATTGCCGCCTTGCTCATCGTCACCGCCAGCGCCTGGGCGCAAACCACCGTGAAGGTGGAAGACGCCTGGGTGCGTGGCACCGTGTCCACACAAAAAGCATCGGGCGCCTTTATGCGCCTCACCCCATCGGCCAACGCGCGGCTCGTCTCGGCCAGCTCGCCGGTGGCGGGTGTGGTGGAAATCCATGAAATGGCGATGGAAAACGACATCATGCGCATGCGCCAAATCCCCGGTCTGGACCTGGCCGCTGGCCGCACCATGGATCTCAAACCCGGTGGTTACCACGTCATGTTGATGGACCTCAAGCAACAGCTCAAGGGCGGCGAGAGCGTGCCCATCACCCTGGTGTTTGAAGACGACGCCAAAAAACGCTTTACGCAAGAGATCAAAGCACCCGTGACCGCGCTGGGCGGTGGCAACGCACCGGCGCCTATGAAGGCGGGCGAACACAAGCACCATTGAACATTCACCCCATTTTTTTATCTATACCAATGAGGAGTAACCCATGCAATACACACTGAACACCCTGCGCCGTGGCGCCATCGCGCTGGCTTTGTTGACCGCCACCGGATTCTCATGGGCAAAAAGTGTGCCCGGCGATGCCGCCATTCCTGTGGTGGAGCTGATGCCGCTGACCATGAAACACGAGGCTGATCTCAAGCTCAGCACCGAGCAAATTCAGTCGCTGGCCGACTACCGCAAACAGGCCATGCCGGGCCGCATCGGCGTGCAAAAAAAGATTGTCGAGCTGCGTGGCGAGTTGCGCATGGCGATTTTGGACAACAAGCCCGCTGCTGAGCGCCAAGCGCTGATGCAGCGCATTGCCGAGGCCGAAGTCGAACACTTCAACGGGCGCGACCGTTGCGTCGAAGCCCTGCGCAAGATTCTGAGTGCAGAGCAGTTTGCCCAGTTGAGCCAGTTGTATCTGAACGGCCTGCGTTGAACGGCTGCTGTTGGGTCTGAACTGCTGCCCTGTACCCGTCTTGTACCTTTACCCATAGCTGTCCATGTCTACCCGCTGCATGCGTTTGCTGACCCGTGGCCTGCTGGCCGCGATGCTGCTCGCCGTGCTGGCGCCAGCGGTTTCGCGTGCGCTGTCGCGCACCCGGGTGGTGGGCGATTGGGTAGAAATTTGCACTTTGCAGGGCATGCAGTGGGTGCAATTGACAGAGCAGGGAATACCCGCTGAGCCAGACCATTCCAGCGAGCAACATGCTCTGGACCCTTGCGCGCATTGCACGCTGACGGCGGAGCGTTTTGCCCCGCTGTTGCCCAGCCCGCCCACCGTGCCAGCGGGCGATGGGACTTGGGCATCTCCGGCTTATCTGGCCGATGCGTCGCATGTGTTGATGGCGCCCAGCCCAGGCGCCCGGGGTCCGCCGCTGCTGATCTGAACTTTCGGTGCGAACCGTGTGTTCGCGGGTTCAGTGGCTTGGCGTCTATGCCGGGCCGGTTTCAGGAGCATCTCATGACATCAACGCATTCTTCTGCTGAGCGGGTTTTTGCCAGCCAGCAATCTATTTTTTTGACGGGCGAGTCGGGCCAGGTGTGGCGCGTGGTGCAAGGCCTGGTGCGGTTAGACCGCCAAAGCGGCCCCGTGTGCCAACCGGTGCAACTGGCTTTGCCCGGCGACCTGGTTGGTATCGAGGCCCTGTGCGGCCAGCCTTACCAGCTCAGTGCCAGCGCCTTAACGCGTTGCCAATTGCAGGCCGTGCCGTCTGCAGCAGAAACGGCGGTCCAGCCTTTGCTGCAACAAGCCCTGTTGCAGCACATGCAGCGCAGCCAAGACATGGCACAACTGCGCACCGGCAGTGTGCTGCAGCGTTTGAGCCACCTGCTGGCGTTGATGGAGTTGGATGTTCCCGCCTTTGCACGCGCCGAGGTTGGCGATGCCGACGCCATCCGCCAAGCCCTGCCTGCGCTGCGCGAGGTAGCCCTGCTGGTGGACGCGAAAACCGAAACCGTGTGCCGCGCGCTGGCGCAACTGCTGCCCCCGCGCAGCCGCAAAGGCGGGCCGGTACGCGCCGTGCGCGACTGGTCGGCTGCTGCGCCGGGGCGTTTGGCCACGGTGTGGGCTGCGCACACCAAACCGTTTGGTGTGGCCGCATGAGTTGGCGCAGCGCTTTGTTGGGCCTCCTGGTTTGGGCTGTGTCTCAAACAGCGCAAGCCCACGACTTCAAAGCCGGTGATTTGCGCATCGACCACCCCTACGCCACGCCCAGCGCGCCGGGCCTGAAAACCGGCGCGGTGTATTTCCGGGCCATCAAAAACCGGGGCGCACAGAACGACCGCCTGCTCTCGGCCAGCACACCGGTGGCGGCCGAGGTGGAAATTCACCGCATGCAGATGCAGGGCGATGTGATGCGCATGCGCGCGGTGGACGCGCTGGAACTGCCTGCCAAGTCCGACGTGAGGCTGCGCCATGGCGCGACCGATGGGCATCACCTGATGCTGCGCGACTTGAAAGCCCCGCTGAAAGATGGCGAGCGCTTCCCCGTGATGCTGCATTTTGAGCGGGCGGGCACGCATGAGGTGATGGTGTGGGTGCAGACGCCAAGGCGCAGCGGCACCAGCTCCGCAGCGAGCGAACACAGGCATTGAGCGATCCATGCCGTCTGTGCGCTGTTTGTCCATGTCGACCATCCACGTGCGCCGCTGGTTGCACCTGCTCTGTCTGTGCGCGTTGTTTTCTGCGCTGCACGGCACCTTGGGCGCGTGGGTGGTGCCTGCGTGGTCGGGCCAAACTGCGGTGGAAATTTGCACGCCGCAGGGCATGCAATGGGTGGTGCTTGACGAGCACGCGCCGGGTGCCCCCGCTGACCCCGCTGCACATAGTTTGGCGCAGTCTTGCGTGTGGGCCTCCGCGCACCTGACCCTGCTTGCGCAACCGCCCGCGCTGCGCCCTGGTGCGCCCCAGCCTGCTGAGCGACTGTGCATGGGCCACCAGCCCTTGGACCCGCCCAGCGACCGCGCCGAGCGGGTGCTGCTGATGGCCCCTATGCGAGCACCGCCTCGGACTTGAAGCCCGGCGACTTGGCGCGCTCAACGCGCACCACGGTTTCCACATCCCTTTTTTCGTCAATTTCCCTCCGTTGGGTCTGCTTGCCAGCGCGCTGGCGTGCGCCTGAACGGTTCGCGTTCGTTTTGATTTTTTGAGAGATTTCCATGAAAAACACATTTTCTTTGTTGGCCGCTGCTTTGGCTGGCGCGGGTTTGTTGTCGGCTTGCGGTGGTGGCGATGCCGAGCCATCTGGCCCGCAAGCTGTCGCCATTGAATTTGCCACCGTGGTGGGCAGCACCGCCGTGTCTTGCGGTACCGCATCCATTGCCAACCTGGGCACCACCAACGCCAATGGCCGTTTGCGCGATGCACGCTTCTACATCAGCAACGTGGCCCTGATTCGGGCCGACGGCGTGGAGGTGCCCCTGACCCTGCCCGCCAACAACAACTGGAACGCCACCGTGGGCACAGACCGTGTCACGCTGATCGACCTGGAAGACAAAACCGGCGCTTGCAATGGCACGACCGATACCAACCCCAGCCTGAAAGGCACGGTGCCTGTGGGCAGTTATGTGGGCGTGACCATGACGGTAGGGGTGCCGTTTGCCTTGAACCACACCGACCAGACCGCCGCACTCGACAAAACACCTGCCGTCATCAACAACGCAGTGCATCCGGGCATGGCTTGGGCCTGGGCGGGTGGCCGCAAGTTTGCCAAGATCGAGCTGACCGACGTGCTGGCCGATGCCGCTGTCGGTACGGCAGGCAAGTGGGCCGCGTCGGTGTTCAACATGCACTTGGGTTCCACGGGCTGCACGGGCACCAACCCCGCTGCCGGTCTGGTGGAAAAATGCAGCGAACCCAACCGCGCCACCGTCCGCTTTGCGGCCTTCAACCCCGAGACACAGAAAATCAACGTCGATGTGCGCGCTTTGTTGGCCGAGAACGATGCCACCGTCAACGTGTCTGGCCCCACGGGTTGCATGTCTGGCCTGACCGACTTTGAATGCACAGGTGTGTTCAAGGCACTGCAAATTGGCTACAACGGCGCCGCTGCTGCTGGTGCCACGTACACCATTGGCAAGGTGGGCGATGCCACCAACTACGGTCTGCCCATTGCGGGCGGTGCGGCCCAAACCGTGTTCAAGGTGGCAGCCAAATGAAAAACGGGCAGCGTCTGATTCATACGCTGCTCGGCCTGGTGGGCCTCACCGCTGTATTGGCAGCGGTGACGCTGACCGGTTGCGGCGGCGGCGGCACCACCGTGGTGGACACCACCTTGGGTGGTGGCAAACCGGGTGCGTGGGCCTGGGCGCTGCCCAGCGGTTTCCCGGCACCCAGGGTGCCCGAAAGCAACCCCATGAGCGAAGCCAAGGCAGAGCTGGGGCGGTTTCTGTTTTACGACAAGCGTCTGTCGGGCAATGGCACCCAGGCATGCGCCAGTTGTCACCACCAAAGCAAGGCTTTCACCGATGGGATAGCGCTGGCCATCGGTTCTACCGGCGAGGTGCATCCACGCAACGCGCAGAGTCTGGCCAACGTTGTTTACAACCCAACTTTCACCTGGGCCAACCCGTCGTTGCTGAGTCTGGAAGCTCAAATGCAGGTGCCTTTGTTTGGCGAGAACCCGGTGGAAATGGGCATCAACGAGCACAACAAGGACGAGGTGCTGGGCCGCATTCGGGCCGATATTCGCTACGCCGATCTGTTTGCGCAGGCCTTTCCTGGCGTGGACGCGCCCATCAGCTGGGGCAACATCACACGCGCGGTGTCCAGCTTTCAGCGCACGCTGATCTCGGGCAACAGCAAGTTCGACCGCAGCCAGCGCGGGTTGGAAACCCTATCGCCCGCCGAGCATCGCGGCCAAACCTTGTTCTTTGGCGAAAAGGCCGAGTGCTTTCACTGCCACGCCGGGTTCAACTTCAACGACCAGGTGGTGCATGCGTCCACTCAGGTGCTGGATACCCCGTTCCACAACACCGGGCTCTACAACATCGGTGGCACCGGCAACTTTCCAGAGGGTAACCAGGGGCTGTTCGAGTTCACCAACAAGCCCGGCGACCGGGGTCTGTTCCGTGCGCAGAGTTTGCGCAACATCGAAGTGACTGCGCCCTACATGCACGACGGCAGCATCGCCACGCTGGAAGACGCGCTGGACTTCTACGCCGCCGGTGGCCGCCACATCACCAGCGGCCCGCACGCAGGCGACGGGCGGTTCAACCCCAACAAGAGCGACCTGATCACGCTCATCACCCTTGATGCGCAAGAAAAAGCCGACATCGTCGCCTTCCTCAAAACCCTGACCGACCATGAATTCCTCACCAATACCAAGTTCTCTGATCCGTTCGCCAAACCCTGACAGCGTTGGTGTGTACGCCATGCGATGGGCTGTTTTGGTGGGCCTGGCGGTGTGTGTGGGTTCGGCTTTTGCGCATGGTGAAGTGGACGATGTCTTGCCCACCGAACCCGGCGTGGTGTTTGAAGCCGCTGCCGCCTTGCGCTACCTGAGCGCTGACACGGTGCTGCCATCCGCGCGCCTGGCCGGTTATTTGCTGCAGGGCGATGCCGGACCGGCGCTGCGTGGCACACAGCTGGAGCACGGAACGGTGGGTCTGGCGGCGCGCCTGGACGACACCTGGGGCGCTCAACTGGTGCTGGGCAAGCACGGCAGCGATCCGGCGCATGTGGAAGCGGCCTGGCTTCAGGCCAGACGCGACACCGACGATGCTGTGTGGTTGCTCAGCGCAGGAAGGCAGCAACCCGCTATGGGCGCGGTGTTGGGTGGTGCGGGCCACATGGACCGATTCGGCCTCGTTCCGCTGGCAGCACGCATGGCGCTGAACAACCAGTGGATCGACGACGGACTCCAGCTGGGCTGGCGCCGCGACGCTGGGAGATCCACTTGGCACGTGGATGCCGGGCTGTGGCGCGGCAAGGTTTTTCCGGGGGCAGCACAGGGGGGCGTGGTTCCCAGTTTGCATGCGGGCTGGACGCGCGGCCCTTGGGCTGTGGATGCGGTGGCCGCCCGTTTCGAGCCCCAAGGACGTGGCAGCGCGATCGGCGGCACGGCTGGGCACAGCCACAGCGCGCCGGTGTGCGACGCTGCGTTGAGCCAAGTGGTGTGTTTCAGTGGCCGAAGCCAGTTGGCAGCAGCCAGCTGGCGATGGAGCGGCCTGGATGTCGAGCAACCCTGGCCCGTGACCCTGACCGCTGCGGGTTGGCTTCGGCATGAAACGGGTGTTGTCGAATCAGCCAACGGACTGGCCGACTACCGAGGGAGCAACCGAGGGGGCTGGTTGGAGGCGCTGTGGCATGTGCATCCCCGGTGGGAACTGGGTTGGCGCGGCGAGCGCTTGAGCGCTTCGCACCGGCTGAACGGTCCTGGCGCCAGCCTGTTGGCCAGCGAAACGCAGCTGAGCGCCTACGCGCCATCCAGCCGCCACACGTTGATGTTGGGCTACAGCCCGACGGATTGGGCTGACATTCGCCTGGAAGCGGGTCGCGAATCGGTGGCCGGAACCCGTGTGGCGTTTGCCGCCTTGCGGCTGGTCCTCAAGTACGCCACTGTGCCTGTCGGTGCCCGTTGACGGTGAGAAAGCAAGGGTCTGACGGGGATGCTGAAGAGGGAGCGGGATGGTCCCGTATCCAGCTGCGGCAAGCTGTCAGTGCCCGATGAGTTCGACCGGATGGCGCACCACGCCCGGCGCCGGCGCCGAAGTGGCGCCTGCGCCGCGCGCAAACGTCACCACATGGTCCACTTCGGCGCGGATGCCGATCCATTCGCCCACCGCGTGGTTGTGGTGCGAAGGTACGTGTGTCATCAGCGTTTCACCGCTGTTCAGGCGCAGCGTGTAGAGAAATTCAGAGCCGCGAAACGCCTTGCGGATGATCTGCGCCTTCACCGGTGCGTGGTCGTCGTGCACGATGTCGTCGGCCCGCAACAACACGTCGCACAGGCCCGCCTCATAGGCGCTGGGCAGTGGGCATTCGTCCATGTCTTGCAAAGCACCGAGCGGGGTTTGTACCGACACCTCGTTGCCCACCAGCTGTATCTGGGCCGGTGCAAACACACCATGGCCAATGAATTCGGCCACGAAGCGGGTGGCCGGGCGGTGGTAGAGCGCGTAGGCATCGTCCCACTGGTGCAGGTGGCCTTCGTGCATCACGCCAATCACGTCGCCAATGGCAAAGGCTTCCAGTTGGTCGTGCGTGACGAACAGGGCGGTGGCGCCAGCGGCTTTCAAAATGGCGCGTACCTCGTGGGCCAGGCGCTCGCGCAGGTCCACGTCGAGATTGGAAAACGGCTCGTCCAACAGCAGCAGGCGCGGCTTGGGTGCCAGGGCACGGGCCAGGGCCACGCGCTGTTGTTGCCCGCCTGATAGCTCGTGGGGAAAGCGGGTTTGCATGCCGTCCAGCCCCACCAGTTTTAACACCTCGGCCACACGCTGATCGCGCTCCGAGCGGGGCAGGCGGTGGATGCCAAAGGCCACGTTGCGGCCCACATCAAGGTGGGGAAACAGCGCGTAATCTTGAAACACCATGCCAATGCGCCGCTCTTCGGCAGGCATGTGGTGCTGGCCGTCGCTCACGGTTTCACCTTGTAGGGTGATGCTGCCGCTGCTGGCACGTTCCAGCCCAGCCACGGCACGCAGCAAGGTGGTTTTGCCGCAGCCCGAGGGGCCAATCAGCACGCCAATATCGCCAGCGCGTAGGCCCAGCGACGCACCGTCCACCGCAGCTTGCGGCTGACCGGGATATTGCACACTGAGATGAGAGACTTTCAGGAACATGAGACGGATTGTAGATAACTACAATTCTCATTTGTGTTGATGTGGGTCAA
>JAUXXN010000523.1 GCA_030684755.1 Hydrogenophaga sp. | reverse complement strand
CCGCCCACCTTGTCGGAGATCCATCCGCCCAGGGGACGGATCAGCGCGCCGACCAGGGGGCCGATCCAGGCGTAGGTCAGGGCCGAGGGGGCGTTGGGGTTCTTCAGCGTGTGGGTCATCAGGCCGGTGGCCGGGTCAATGACGTGCTGGAAGCCGAAGATGACGGTGATGGACAGCGGCAGGGCCATCGAGAAGCCGATGAACGAACCGAAGGTGACGATGTACAGCGCGGTCATGGACCACGTGTGCTTGTTGCTGAAAATCGCGTATTGCTTGCCGATGTTGGCCTTCATCTCACCGAAGGCGGCGAGCTTCATCACCACCACCGTCACCACCACGATCAGGGGCAGCGCCACCCACATGTTGAGCAAGCCCAGGCCCGTGGGCGCGGGCAGGTAGAGGTACAGGCCGATCAAACCGATGATGCTGGTCAGCACCCACAGGTAAATGATCTTGGCAAACGCGGCCAGCGTGCCGCCGTAGTTGGGCGACAGCGGCAGCAGGTTGTTCATGCCAAACCACGCGGCAATGACCAGTGGCACCAGAATGGCGGCCCAGATGAAACCGGCGTTTTGAATGTAGGTTTCGGTGCCGGCGGTGATCTTGCCCAGAATCCAGCCCGAGTCCTTGATCAGCGTCATCGACTCACCGGCGAAGGTGCCAAACACCGCCGCCGTCATGGCCAGTGGAATCAGCACCTGCATGGTGGTCACGCCGAAGTTGCCCAGGCCGGCGTTCATGCCCAGCGCCGTGCCCTGCTGGCTCTTGGGGTAGAAGCCGGTGATGTTGGACATGGAGCAGGCAAAGTTGCCGCCACCAATGCCCGACAGAAACGCGCACAGCTGGAACACCCACAGCGGGGTGGACTTGTCTTGCAACGCAAAGCCGGTGAGCACCGCCGGGATGATCAGCAACAAGCTGGTCAGAAAGATGGTGTTGCGCCCACCCGAGAGGCGGATGAAGAACGAGGCCGGGATGCGGAAGGTGGCGCCCATCAGGCCGGCGATGGCGGTCAGCGTGAACAGATCGGCCGGTGCAAACGGAAAGCCCAGGTTGAGCATCTGCACGGTGACGATGCCCCACATCAGCCAGACGGCGAAACCGACCAGCAGGTTGGGGATGGAAATCCAGAGGTTGCGGGTGGCGATGGACTTGCCTTTGGCGGTCCAAAAAGTGGTGTCTTCGGGCCGCCAGTCGGCGATGTCGGCGCCCGAATAGGTTTGAAGGTTCGCGGCGTCGCCCGTGGGGGCGTTGCGCGGTTTTTTGTTGCTCATGACAGGGGCTCCTGTGGGGGGAAATCGGTTCGCCAGGCGGTGGGCGGCGGTGGTGCAGCTGCGGGGTTTTCAGGGCTGCAACCAGGGTGCGGTGCGCATGGCGAGGTGCGACCCTGACTGTGCGGGAGGGTGCGTTGGGCGAACATCCTTCAAAGGGGCGCAGGCGCCGGTCTGAAAGACCGATGGGCTTGCACGGGGCCATCGTTCGAAAGGAGTAGGTCGGGGGGCTGGGCGATTGCTGAGCGGCCTGTGCGGCAGTGAACCCAGACGAACGGTGCCGCCCAGGAGCGTCCCGAAATTTAATAATCGCATCACTTGAAAATAAGTCATGCGTTTATTAAAATCAACGCCCATGAACCAATCCGATCACATTCTTGAACTGGCTCGGCACCGGCGCGTGTTGTGCGCAGCCGATGTGCGGGAGCACGGCTGGTCGCCACAACTGCTGCTCAGCCTGCACCAGGCCAGCAAGCTGCAACGGGTGGCCCGGGGCCTGTACAGCCTGCCGGACGCCGAAATCACCGAACACCAGACCCTGATTGAGGTGTGTCTGCGCGTTCCAAAAGCCGTGCTGTGTTTGCTGAGCGCGCTGCAATTCCACGGCATTGGTACCCAGATGCCCCATGAGGTGTGGGTTGCGCTGCCGCAGGCCACACACACCCCGGCGCTGGACTACCCGCTGCTGCGTATTACGCGCCTGCGGGGCGTGGCCTATTCCGAGGGCATTCAGACCGTGACAGAGCACGGCGCCTCCATTCGCGTTTACAGCGTTGCCAAAACGGTCACCGACTGTTTCAAGTTCCGCAACAAGATTGGTCTGGACGTAGCGCTGGAGGCGCTCAAAGAGTGCTGGAGCAGCCGCCGGGTCACCATGGATGAGCTGAACCACTTTGCCAAAATCAACCGGGTTGAACGTGTGATGCAGCCTTACTTGGAAGCGGTGGTGGCATGAGCGGAAATCTATCGGCATCTATCCTTGCGCGCCTGCTGACGCTGGCCAAGCAAAGAGGCGACGACTACAGCCTGCTGCTCAACCGCTTTGCGCTGGAACGCCTGCTCCTGCGGGTCGGTACCTCACCGCATGCCAACCGCTTCTTGCTCAAAGGCGCCCTGCTTTTCGCGCTTTGGTACGACGAGCCGCACCGCCCAACGCGGGACGCCGACTTGCTGGGCTTTGGCCCCGACGACGAAGCGAATCTGATCGCCACCTTCCGCGACATCGCGGCCATGAACTTGGGTGACGGCATTGAGTTCGATCCTGGATCGGTCAACGCAAATGCTATTCGTGAAGACAACACCTACGGCGGCACCCGCATCACGCTGATGGCGCGAATAGGCTCCGCACGCTGTGCCTTGCAAATCGACATTGGCTTTGGCGATGCCGTGACGCCGGAGCCACAAACCGTCGCCTATCCCACCCTGCTGAAGGACTTCCAAGCCCCCACGCTGCGGGTCTATCCGGTCTACACCGTGATCGCCGAGAAGTACCACGCCATGGTGGTGCTGGGTCAAGCCAACAGCCGCATGAAGGACTTTTACGATCTGGCGGTGATTGCAAGGCGCACCGAGCTGGATGGCGCAACCCTGGCCGCAGCCATGGTCGCCACCTTTTCCAGACGGCAGACTCCACTGCCCAGCGAACACCCGCTCGCTCTCACCAGCCAGTTCAGTGAAGACCCCGCCAAGCTGAAGCAATGGCAGGCCTTCCTGAACAAGAACCGCATTACCGCAGGCAGCTTGGCCGAGACGGTTGCACTGCTGAACCTGCTGCTGTGGCGGCCCACCGAGGTTGCCGTCGCCCAAAGTCAGGTAACGACCACATGGCACCCGGCGTCTGCGCAGTGGGCCATGAGCCCTCGTCTGTGAGAGGGCGCACGGGGACTGGATTCAGCACCGCCTATTTGCCAGGCTGACCCGTCGGTTGCAGCCGCGCCACGGCTGCGCGCAATTCCTCCAGACTCTTGAAGCGCGCCGTCAGCATCAGCCCCTCGCCTTTTTCTTGCAGCTCAACGCGACCACTACCCGCGAACAGGCGGGCCACATCGGCCTCGGTCTCGCGCTTTTGCTTCCCTTCTTGGGCAATCGCTTGGTCCACCGACGAGATGATGTATTCGTCGCCAAAACCACCTTCGGGCTCTTTGAGCCAGGCCAGGCAAACGAACCAGCTCAACAAGGCGCCGCCTGCAATCAGAAAGAAGAACTGCGAGGGCGTGACGTACATGAACAGGAACAGGTAGAACACCGCACCCACGTTGCCGTAAGCACCCGCCATGCCCGAGATCTGGCCGGTCAAGCGGCGCTTGATGGACGGGATGATGCCGAACGTGGCGCCTTCAGCGCCCTGCACAAAGAACGAGCAACCAATGGTGATGGCCACGGCAATGATCAGCGGCCAGTTGCTGTTCATCATGCCCATGAGCGCAAAGCCGATGGCAATGCCCAGCATGTAACACAGCATCACAAAGCGGCGGTTGCCAAAGCGGTCCGACACCAGGCCGCCCATAGGCCGCGCAAACAGATTCACGAAGGCGAAAGAAGCCGCAATCAGGCCCGCCATGGCAGCGGACAAACCCCAGGTTTCTTCAAAAAACATGGGCAGCATGGACACCACGGCCAGTTCGGCACCGAAGTTGGCGAAGTAGGTGGTGTTGAGCGCAGCCACCGACTTGAAGGGGTAGCGGTCGTCCTTGGGCACGCCTTTTTTCAGAATGGGCAGGTTGACCCGCAGCACCTGCACCAACTGGTACACGATGACAAAGGCAATCGATGCGTAGCAGATCCAGGCGGTGATGTCGTCGATGAAACCGGTGTTTTGCACCCGCCACACCAAGATACCCAAGATGCCGACCATGGGCACGGTGAACAGCAGCAGCAACACCAGGTCGCGGTAGCTCGACACCTCCAGCGCGGCGCTCTTGCGCGGCTTCTTGTGCGTGTCTTTGGTCGGGCCGTCGGTGATAGCGAACCAGTAGAAAACACCATACAGCCCCATGATCACGCCAGACAGCGCCACCGCGTAGCGCCAGCCGTCGTCACCACCGAACATAGTCAGCGCGATGGTGGGCAGCGTCATGGCGGCCGCAGCCGAACCGAAGTTGCCCCAACCGGCATAAAAGCCCTCGGCAAAGCCGATGTCGCGCGGCTTGAACCACAGCGCCGTCATGTGGATACCGACCACAAAGCTGGCCCCCACCGAGCTCATCACCAGACGCGATACAAACAGCTGCTCTTTGGTATTGCCAAAGGCAAAAAACAGCGTGGGCACCGCCATGGTGACCATCAGCACCGAGAACACGCGGCGCGGACCAAAGCGGTCCAGCGCCATGCCCACCAAAATGCGGGCCGGTATGGTGAGCGCCACGTTGGCGATGGCGAACAGGCGCAGGTCGTCTTTGGTCAGCCAGTTGGCCGACTTCAGGATGGACGACGCCAGCGGCGCCATGTTGAACCAGACGTAGAAGCAGATGAAGAACGCGATCCACGTCAGGTGGAGCGCCTTGATTTCCTTGTTTTTGAACCGGAAGATGTCACTGACTTGCATGATGAAACCTCGTTAACGCAGTGCGCTCAGTCGCCGTGGGTGGGGACGATCAGCAGCGGGCACATGACGCGGCGCGCCAGAAAGGCGCTGACCGAGCCAAAAGTCATGTGGTCGAACTCTTCCACCAGCGCGTCCAGGCGGCGCGTGATGAAGTTGCCGTCGGGCTTGTAAGAGTGGCGCGCCATCACCAGCACATCGGGGCGGCGCTCTTCGGTGGCGCGCAAGATCATCTTGCGGGCGTCGCCCTCGGCAAACAGCACCTTGGCCGGGAACCCAGCCGCTGAGAGTTCGGCCGCAGCCGCTTCGGCCCCGGCTTTTTGCTCTTGAAATTGCGCCTCAAACATCTCGTCGCCCGCGCTGGTGCTGCTGCCGGGCTCTTCAATGACGGAAATAAGGGTGACGGTGGGCAGCTCGTGGGCAAAGAGCCGCTTGACGGCGTCCAGCGCAATGCGCGCGTTGCGCGAATGGTCGTAAGCCAGCATGACTTCCATGTTGTTTTCTCCAGTTGTTCCGGTCGACAAGCCTG
>JAUXXN010000513.1 GCA_030684755.1 Hydrogenophaga sp. | reverse complement strand
CTGCGCCACCAGCAAGACCCAGCGCACCGTTGGCTGCGTGAGCAGCTGGAGGCGGAGGCACTTCAGGTTGTGCAGCCGGTGAACCCATCCTGATTCCGCTCCCCCGAGCGACCAGAGCACCCGCATCGCTCCCATGGTTCAGGCCGTCTCGGCCACCTCAGCACCCAGGTCACCCGCAATCAGCTTGAACTGTTCCAGCGCCGCCTGCAGGTCTTCCACGATTTCCTGCGCGATCACGGCCGGCGCTGGCAGGTTGTCGCTGTCGGCCAGCGAATCGTCTTTCAACCAGAAGATGTCGAGGCTCGCTTTGTCGCGGGCCGCGATGTCGTCAAAGCTGTAGGCACGCCAGCGGCCTTCGGGCTGCTCCGCGCTCCAGGTGGCTTCGCGCTGGTTGCGGTTGGGCGCGTTGTAGAGGCTCACAAATTCTTCAAGGTCTTCGCGCTTGAGCGGGTTGGTCTTGAGCGTGAAGTGCTTGTTGGTGCGCAGGTCGTAAATCCAGAGCTTCTTGGTCCACGCCGTTTCGCTCGCGGGCTTCTTGTCAAAGAACAGCACGTTGGCCTTAACTCCCTGCGCGTAAAACAGGCCAGTGGGCAGGCGCAGCAGCGTGTGCAGATCGCACTCTTGCAGCAGTCGGCGGCGTATGGTTTCACCCGCGCCGCCTTCAAACAGCACGTTGTCGGGCAGTACCACCGCCGCGCGGCCGTTCGTGGCCAGCAGCGTCTTGATGTGCTGCACAAAGTTGAGCTGCTTGTTGCTGGTGGTGGCCCAAAAATCGTCGCGCTCGATGATGTCTTTTTCGGTGCTGGTGCGGCCGTCTTCGCCCACGATCACCGTGCTGCTCTTCTTGCCAAACGGCGGGTTGGCCAGCACCACGTCAAAGCGCGCGCCGGGGTCCGAACCCAGCGCATCGCCCACCACCACCGGCACCGACTTCTCAGAACCGATGCCGTGCAGCATCAGGTTCATCGCGCACACCCGCGCCGTGGCCTGCACCAGCTCGTAGCCGGTGAACGCCTTTTCCTTCAGGTGCCTCAGCTGGTCGCGCGTCAGGTTTTTGTGGTGCGCGGTGATGTGGTTGTGCGCGGTGAACAGGAAGCCGCCCGTGCCACAGGCCGGATCGCAAACCGTCTCGCCCGGCTGCGGGGCGATGCAGTCCACCATGGCCTGAATCAGCGCGCGCGGCGTGAAATATTGGCCCGCTCCGCTCTTGGTGTCTTGCGCGTTGCGCTCCAGCAGGCCTTCGTAGGCGTCGCCCTTCACGTCCGCGCCCAGGATGGTCCAGGTCTCGGTATCGATCAGGTCGGCCACCACGCGGCGCAGCTTGGCCGGGTCCTGAAACTTGTTTTGCGCCTTGGCAAAAATCAGTCCCAGCGTGCCCCGCTCCATGCCCAGCCGCTCCAGCGTGTGGCGGTAGTGGTCAAACAGCGCATCGCCATCGCGCGCCAGCAGTGTGGGCCAGGTGTAGCCCTCAGGCACGATGCTCGGCTGGTTGTGCGGCGGCTGGCTGCGCTCGTGCGCCATCTTCAGGAACAGCAGGTAGGTCAGCTGCTCCACGTAGTCGCCGTAGCTCATGCCGTCGTCGCGCAGCACGTTGCAGTAGTTCCAGAGCTTCTGGACGAGGGAATGGGTGTTGGTGTTCATGTCGGTTTCAGCCCTTCGGGGCGGGCTTGGGTGGTCTGGGTGTATGGGGGTCGAGGATGGCAGCCAGCCTGTCCATGGCCATGCCCCGTTCTCGGGCGGGGCCGACGCGCAGTGCGTCGAACAGGGCCAGCATCTCATAGAGCTTTCCATCCTGTGTGGCCGCAAACGGCACGTTGGGATGCAAGGGCTCAATGCCTAATCCACGGACCTGCCCGTTGGGGTGAGGCCATACGTAGTCGTTGGAGCCGGGAGCAAACACGCTGGCAAAAGCGGGGGCGCTGTGGCTGGTGGGAACGCCAACAGTCATTGGCGTCCGGTCGGGCACAAAAACGAATCGCGCGCCGTGAATGACGAATTCTGCAAGAAAGCGGTCGTGTGGGCGCACCGGGTTGCCAGAGGCATTTGCCTGCGGTCCCCTGCGCCGACGTTGCATCACTGGGTAAATATCCTGGCTTAGCAGCACTGCACGAGTCGCCTCATCTGCCGGGTACGCTGCCACGTTCTCCAGCAACAAGCTGGATCGCAGACACCGCTGCACACCCGCGTGCGCCTCGGACGCGCTCAACCCCAGTTCTTTGGCCAGCCGTGCATAGGTCCACCGCTCGCTGCCGAGGGCAACCAGCTTGAGCGCAAGCAGCAAGTCTTGGGGTTTAAGCAGCATTGATCTTTATTCGCGAATTGCGAATTATTGCAACCGAAAGATGGCCGGACAACGCCGACCATGCATTTTTTTCAGTGCTCAGGGGCGCAACCCTTGCTCTCAGTTCCTTGCGAAATCCAGCAAGCGCTGGTTTTGCCCCAGGCCCGCCACTTCAACATTCAGCCCTCGCAGCTCCGCCAGCACTTCTTCCCGTGCACGGGCGCGCAAACCTGTGGCCTTGGCGTCGTCGTCCACCGCAAAAAGCACGTGCTCAGGCAAAAGCCCACGCTTGCGCAACTGCGTCACGCGCAATACCCACTGCCCGCCGTGGTCAATGATCCGTGCCGGATCAGGCTGGCTCAACGTCAGCGCCTTGATGGCCTTCAAAGGCGTCTCGCCATCCATCTGGACGAAAGGAAACTGCGCGTGGTATTCCTCATTGCCGACGCGCGCAGGTTGAAAGCGCTTGGCCAGATCAGCCGCCTTAAGCACCTGGCGAACATTGCGTTCCAACACCTGCTCACGGTACTCACGTGTCACGAAATTGCGCTCCACGTAGTAGCCAAACAAATCGTTTAGCTTGGCTTCTGGGTCGCTGGCGAGTACAACCCGCCCCTCGCCGAACCGCACCAGGCTGGCGCGCGGCTTGATCAACTCTGACCACATGGCCCAAGTTGCTGACACATCCAGCGCCTTTAACCGCCGGTCGGTGCCCATGGTCTTGAAAGCAGCGCTCACCCGAACCAGCTCTTCCCGCAGATCGCGCATGAAGGCGCGATAAGAGGCCACCTCCATCTGTTCAAAGAAGTTGGTGATCCGGCTTGTGCGGTTGCCCAGAAGCCGGAAGCCGAAGTAGCGCCCGTCTGGCGCGAACAGGACAACGCCGACATTGGCAAACTCTTCGGTCTCCACGAAGGGCATGAAGCGCACGATCGCGTAATGGCATGCGGTTTTCATGATGTGAGTTTCCAGAAGGTCTGATCATCCTGACAACGCTCCAGCGTCGTCACAAACTCCGGCAGGTTCCATGCAGCCTGCACGGTCTGCTCGGCATCAGCAAAGTGCCAAGCTTCAGGAATGTTAGCGCACACCCCCTCCAACGAGTGGAGAGCCGCTACAAATCCTTGCCGAACCTGTTCTCGCGCCACCCAGTCAGAGGCGAGCAGCTTGAGGTCGGCAGCAAAAACATGGGAATCCAGAAATGCCTCGGGGCTGAACCCTATTTCAAACGCCAGGTTGTGATCAAACACCACCACTTCTCCACCATGTTCACCCTGGCGCCACAGCAGATTGGGGTTTCCCCCCAGAGCCGAAAGAGTCCGGTCGGCGTTGTGAATCCACCAGTCAAACGCCACGATCAGCGCCCGCTGCTGCGAGGGAACGTGCATCGTCATACTCCAAGAAAAATCCCCAGCCTCCACCCTTTGCGACGCGAACGCCACACCGGGCACCAGGTCCCTCAACCATGGCCCCATCCTGTGGTCACACAAAGCCTCAGGAACCTCGGCCAGGTGAAACGCTGGAATCGGCAGGCCCACTTCTTTCGCGAGATGGGCGGCCAACCACTCCGCCACCAGCTCGCGCTTGGGCAGCGCGCCACTCTTGACGAAATACACCTGCCCATCGTCTGCACGGCACAAGTAAGGCGCTGTCTGGCCCTGCTCAGCCCGCTTGATCACTTCTTCAATGACGATCATGTTCCAGCCTCCGCCTCCTGCAACGCCTTCAAAGTCCGCCCCTGCACATCCTTCCACTCGATGCGCCCGTTGGCGCTGCGGCCCAGCACCACAGCCGCTGCCGTGCTGGGCGAACTGAAGCTGTAGTCCTGCGTGAAGCGGTACAGCCCGTCGGCCAGCGCCAGCACCCCATTGGCGATCAGCTCCTGCCGCAGGTCGAACATGCCGCGCACATGCTGCTGCATGGACGGCACCGACTCGGCCACCGCCTGCGAACCCGCCTTCACCACAAAGCCCTGGCTCGCCTCGTAGCCGCTGGCCAGCACGCCCTTGCCCTTGCAGCTGAGCACCGAGCTCGCCTTCGCGGCCACGGCCGGCGCGGACTCGAACGCATGCACCCCCAGCACCGGCAGCATGCCCAGCATGTGGGCAAGAAACACCTCCATGTCGGCCCGGTCGGCCTCGCTCAGGGTGGGTTCGCCGGGAAAGTTGCCGTTGTCCAGCGGCACGCGCTTGGCCGCGCGGGCCAGCGCGATCAGCCGCGCCTCCAGAAACTGCACATGCGCCTTGTTCAGCAGCCCGCCCACCGCCACGAAGCCGATGGCGCGGGTCCAGAAATCTTTCTGTGCGTAGTGGCTCTCCAGCCGGGGGCGAATCGGGTCGCCCTCACCCACGTAGAGCAAATCGCCCTCGCCGTCCGGCCGCGGGCCGAGCAATAGGTACACCCCGGTCTGCTGCAACTCGGGCCGGGTCTTCACCTGCGGCAGCAAGGCGCGCGGGAACACGACTGCGCGGGCGCTGGCGTTGAAGCGTTCAACGATGCGCAGGCCGTCGGGGTCGCCGTCGGCGACGAAGATGCGGAGGGAGAACGGGGTGCTCATGCTGTTCATACAGGTGCCTCGGCGGCTGTGCGATAGGCCTGATCGGGACGGTTACGAACCTCCGGATAACGCAACTCCAACGCCCCCTCTCGCACCATCGCAGTGAGAAAGCGGGATTGCAGCTTCTCTGCGTCGCGGTCCACCAACGCAGCCAGTTCTGACGCGGCCAACCAGCGCCCCGAACAAAGCTTCAAAACGATGTCCTTGAGTTGGTCCCTGGGCAAATTCTTGTTCTTGCGGGCGGGCTCGGCAAGCGGCAACAGCGCTTGAGCCACGGACGAAAGGCCTTCCAGACGGACCGAGTGGGGGGAGTCCCCAGCCCATTGGGGGGAGTCTTGGGGGGAGTTCCCCGCCAAATGAGGGGAGTCACTGCCGGATTGGGGGGAGTCCTCCGCCACCCGGTAGCTGGCCCAACGGCGCTGGTTCTGCTGCGTCAGCAGGCCATCGCGCACCAACCCTTGCAACACACCAGTGATGTCTTTTGAATGTTCACCGGTGATTTCCTGCATGCGGCCATTGGTCACGCTGCCCTCCACCTGTGCCGTCACCACCGCTTGCACCTCAGTCTTGTCCAGTTGGGCAAACCGGTCGCCAAAGCGCAGGCGCAGCGCCTTTTCCACCTCGTCTGGAATCAGGCTGACCATCGGCAGCACCAGCTTCACGCGGTCAGGCTGCAAAAACTCTTCCACCCGGGGCGAACGCCAGTGCTGCGACCGCCAGCCTGCGCGAATCTTGTCCATGCCCGAACCCGCCTTGTCACCACCGCCCATGAACTGGAACATCAGCTGCAGGCTCTTGTTGCGGCACTCGCTCACCCCACCCTGCAACAACTGCACACGCGACACCAACAGCGAACCGGGGTTGGACAACTCGATGCGGTCCAGATACCTCTCGATCACCACCCCGCCCTGGCCCCGGTGGTCCGCATGGACCAGCGCATTGACTACAGCTTCTCGCAAGGCTTCGTGCACGGCGGAATCGTCCTTACGGTACAGCTCGCGGTCCAGCTGAAAAGGCATCTTCAAGTCGCCCGACAAACGCTGCATCACCCGCACATAGAACTGGAACAGGTTGTTTTCCCACGATCCGTCGGGCACCACGCGGTCGGTCCAGCGCACAGCCGGGTCGTCAGACAAACGCTCCCTATAGTCCACATGAAAACCGGGCAAGGCCTCGCGCAAAGCCTCGAACCGGCCAAACATCAGCAACCCCGCCACCGTGGCACCCTCCAGCCCCGAGGCACGGTCGCGGCGCAAGGCGTTCAGCTTGGTGAGCAAAGGCGCATCGTCCAACAACAGCCAAGGGTGGTCTGGCGCACGCGATGCAAAACGGTTGCGGTACTGCTTGACCGTCTCCGGGTCAAAGTCGGCCTGGCCGAAGTGCTCCACCACCTGCGAATCGGCCGGCGTGTCCGACTGGTCGGCCAGCATGCGGCGCACCTCGTCGTCCGAACAGCGGTAGTCGCCCTCGTCCGCCCGGCGGTAAGTACCGGTCATGGGGTTCGGCCCCACAAACACCGGGCGCTGCAGCCGCGAAGCACGCGGCACATTCACCACCACAAACTGGCGGCCCTCGTCGTCCACCGTGCGCACATCGTCATCGCGCAAGAGGTTGGCGCTGACCTTGCTGCGGTCGTTCAACTGGTTCCACAGCACCGTGCGCAACTGCGCCGCATCGGGTACGCCCTCCCACACCAAACCAGCGGGTTTTTCGGCCACACCCAGCACGATGGTGCCGCCCTGCGTGTTGGCGAACGCGGAATAGGACTCCCAGAAACTGCCCGGCAACCCACCCCGAGCCGACTTGAACTCGGTGTCGATGCCCTCGGTGCTGGACTGGAGGGCTGAGAACAGGTCAAGTTGGCGC
Source organism: Hydrogenophaga sp. (assembly GCA_030684755.1). Classification (GTDB taxonomy): domain Bacteria; phylum Pseudomonadota; class Gammaproteobacteria; order Burkholderiales; family Burkholderiaceae_C; genus Hydrogenophaga. The sequence continues at coordinate 880 of JAUXXN010000513.1, read as the reverse complement.
ATGGTGGCTCACAAAAAATACACACCGGTCTGCTGCAGCTCGGGCCGGGCCTTCACCTGCGGCAGCAAGGCCCGCGGGAACACCACGACGCGGGCGCTGGCGTTGAAGCGCTCGACGATGCGCAGGCCGTCGGGGTCGCCGTCGGCGACGAAGATGCGGAGGGAGAAAGGGGTCATGAATTCGCCTGAAGAATCTCTCGGATGCGCAATCGCGCGAGCGCAATCGATGCAAGTGAAACAACGGAAGCAAGCAAACTAGCCACCAACAATGCAGCTCCGATGTTCGCTCCGACTCCGCTCGCTACCAGCCAAGTTGCAGCCAATGCCCCACCAACCCCGAAAACACACCAACACATTGCGGCAATCACTCTGTTCTTCAGCATGAAATAACCTGGCCAATCAAGCAACACCCTTCCGGTACCAGATGGCTCCAAGATGGCCGCACCCTCCTGGTAGCAAAAGGCCAAGCATCCAGAAGCTATGCCGGCAGCCCCTAGACCGAATCCAATCCCCTCGCCCAAATGCTTTGTTGGAAAGTCGAAGGCACTCGGTGCAAAGTAGAAACAGGAAAAGACCACCAAAATTCCGAGCAATTCAGGCGAGATCACGACGTGGCGTAACGTGTCAGTCAGGCGGCTCATGGATGTTCCAGCCCCTGTTCGTCACTGACGCGTTGCAACTGGTCATACGCGATCTCAAATAGTCGCAACGGGCTGGGATCGGGATCAAACAAGAAACTCTTTTGATTCTCTGACGTACGAATCACAACGGACTTTCCTTCTTCGACGCCCTTGACCACTCCGCGCCCATAGCCATCTGCACTCATCAAAATTGCAGCATCGCCCACACCATCTAGGAGCGGCTCCATCAGCTCAGGCCAA
>JAUXXN010000512.1 GCA_030684755.1 Hydrogenophaga sp. | reverse complement strand
TGTTGACCCAGTTTTCGGGCACAAACTTCACTTCGCCCGACTGCACGGCGGCAATCGCCTTGTCGGCGATGGAGGTGCCGCTGGTGTTGTGTTCGTTGCCCTTGCTGGTCATGGCCACAAACCATTGGTCCGTCAGCATGGGCTCAATCACCTGGCCGGTTCGTGCGCAGCGCGGCACCATGAGTTTGTGCTTTTTGGTTTCGACCAGCAGGCCCTCGGCCTCCAACTGGGCCACGATCTGCTTGCGTGCGACGAAGCGGTCCAGCCCCACGTAATCAGCCGGGATGTCAGACGCTTCGGCGGCGCTCACCTTCGCCTCCAAGCTGAAGATGGTCAGCATGGCCAAACCGTGGCGCTGGCCAACTTGGTAGTCGTTCGGGTCGTGCGCCGGTGTGACCTTCACCACGCCGGTGCCAAACGCCTTGTCCACATAGGCATCGGCGATCACGGGCACGAGGCGCCCGGTGATGGGCAGTTTCACCTGTTGCCCGATCAAATGGGTATAGCGTTCGTCCTCGGGGTGCACCATCACAGCGGTGTCGCCCAGCATGGTTTCGGGCCTTGTGGTGGCAACCACCAGCGATTCTTCCGACCCTTCCACGGGATAACGGATGTGCCAAAGAAACCCGTCTTCCTCTTCGCTCTCCACTTCCAAATCTGACACCGCCGACATCAGCACCGGGTCCCAGTTGACCAGGCGCTTGCCACGGTAAATAAGGCCCTGCTGGTAGAGCTTCACAAAGGTCTCGGTCACCACCTTGCTGAGCTTGGGGTCCATGGTGAAGTACTCGCGGCTCCAGTCCACGGAATCGCCCATGCGGCGCATTTGCGTGGTGATGGTGTTACCGCTTTCTTCCTTCCATTCCCACACCTTGGCCACAAAGTTCTTGCGCGCCTCGGCGGGTGTAGGCCCCATGTCGTGGCGGCTGATGCCTTGGGCCTGCAACTGGCGTTCCACCACAATTTGCGTGGCAATGCCCGCGTGGTCGGTGCCCGGCACCCAGACCGTGTTGGCGCCGCTCATGCGGTGGTAGCGCGTCAGGCTGTCCATGATGGTCTGGTTGAACGCGTGGCCCATGTGCAGCGTGCCGGTCACGTTGGGCGGCGG
>JAUXXN010000511.1 GCA_030684755.1 Hydrogenophaga sp. | reverse complement strand
ATGGCCTGCAGGCCCGAGCCGCACAGGCGGTTGACGTTGTAGGCGGGCGTGCTCTGGGCGCAACCGCCGTTGATGGCCGCCACGCGCGAGAGGTACATGTCTTTGGGTTCGGTGTTCACCACGTGGCCAAACACCACATGGCCCACGTCTTTGCCGTCCACTCCGGCGCGCGCTAAGGTTTCGCGCACTACCAAGGCGGCCAATTCGGTGGGTGGTGTGTCCTTGAGGCTGCCGCCAAAGGTGCCAATGGCGGTGCGGGCTGCGCTGACGACGACGACTTCTCTGCTCATGGGTATCTCCTGTTTGTGGTGGTGTGGGTGTATGGTCTGAAGACCAACGGGTGATGGTATGCGCCGGTGCCTTACGCCGACCTTGTTGCAAGTCAAAAACGGGATGAATGAAGCCAGCGGGGTTTAGGCGCTCAAACCAGCTGGCGTGCCAGCACCGTGAGCCGGTCGCCGCCAGGGCTGGGCCGGGTGACGAAGATTTCGCCCATGGCTGGGTACTCGCCTGTGAGGGCCGAGATATTGACCTGGTGCGTCACCAGCACCAGGTTGCGGGGCGCTGGCAGACTGACCACGGCGCGCAGCACGGTGCGGGTTTGCTCGGGGCCGCCGCTGTCCCGGAAAAACGAGTTGACCGGCGCCCACACGGTGTGGCGGCCAAAGGCCAGATCGGCGGTGTCCGTGCAACGGCACCAGGCGCTGGAACGCACCTCGTCCACGCGGATGCCCTCGCGCGAAAAGGCCTGGCCCACGCGCTGCGCCTGCTCGCGACCCGCGTTGCTCAGGTTGCGCTGGGTGCTGCAATCGCCCAGTTTGAACTGGGGCGGGTCGCCAATGCCGGGTTCGGTCTGGGCATGGCGCATCAGCACTACGCAGCCGCCCATGCGCAGCAGGCCCCAGAAATTGGTCTGTGTTTGCGCTTGCGCTACCGGCCACAGAGCGCTGCCCGCCGCCCAGCTCAGCGCGGCATGAACAAGGCGGCGGCGGGGCAAAGAGCTGAATTGCATGAGGTTCTCCGGGGTGGGTTTGAGCCGTTCAGTCCCGCACGTCGGCCACGGGTTGGGTGCCAAAGTCGGGGTGCTCCAGCCAGGCGAGCACACGAGCGGCAGCGGTGTCGGGCGGTGTGAGCTGGCCTTGGCGTTGCAGTTCCACAAACCGTTGCAGGTCGGGGAAAGCAGTGGGGTCGCCTGCGCGCAACTGCACCTGCATGTCGGTGTCGATGACGCCGGGAGCCAGCGAAACCAGGCGGGCGCCGTGCGGTTTTTGCGCTTCGTCCAGCGCGCAACAGCGGGTGAAATGGTCCAGGCCCGCCTTGGCGGCGCAGTAGGGCGCCTGCGCGGCCATGGCATGGCGACCCAGCCCGGACGAAATATTGAGCACCTTGCGCGGCCCTTGCCAGCCCTTGGCCACCCAGGCGTTGGTGGCGCGCAAAAAGGCGGCGGTGAGTTGCATCGGGGCTTCCAGACCCACGCGCAGCGCGGCCGAAAGTTCCTCAGGCGGGCAGGCTTCCAGCGGGCCAATGCGCGGGATCATGCCGGCGTTGTTGATGAGCGTGGCGCTGCGCATCGAGTGGGCTTCCAACCCCGCCAGCCAGGCTTGCAGGTGCTGGGCTGCGCCAGTGGTGTCGCTCAGGTCGTGCGACCACTGGGAGAGCGGGGCATTCAGTTGCAGCGCCTCGGCGGCCAGGGCCACGTGGGTGCCGCGTGAAATGCACAGCAGGTGCCGGCTGGGGCTCAGCAGCTGGCGCGCCATGGCCAGACCCATGCCGCGTGAGGCGCCGGTGAGGATGGTGATGTCGAGTGCGATCATGTCGGTGCTTTTCAAAAAGGGCAGGGGCTGTGAAAACGCAACATTTGCCCGGTTGCTGGGTGAGGCACTTCCAGGGCTTCTGCATGCAGCAACAGGCGGGGGGCCAATGCTTGCTTGGCCAGATCGGCGTACAGCGCATCGCCCACAATGGGATGCCCCAGGGCCTGCAGGTGCAAGCGCAACTGGTGCGTGCGGCCAGTGACCGGTTCGAGTTCTACACGCGTGCTGATGCCCGCGTGCACCTCTGGGGTTTGCGAAGCGGGCTGGGCCAGGCGCCAGCGCGTGAGGCTGGGCTTGCCGGTCTCATGGCACACCTTGCTGCGTGGGCGGTTGACCCAGTCCACGGCCAGCGGCAGGTCGATGGTGTTCCAGCCGTTGTCGGGCTGCGGGTTGACCAGTCGCCCCTCCACCACGGCCAGGTAGCGCTTGTGCACCAGACGCTGCTCAAACGCACGGCTCAGTGCTCGCTGGGCTTCAATGCCGCGCGCCATCACCACCAGGCCTGAGGTGGACATGTCCAGTCGGTGCACCACCAGCGCGTCGGGCCATTCGGCCTGGGCACGGTGGCTCAGGCAGTCTTGCTTGTCTTCGCCGCGACCGGGCACCGCCAACAGGCCAGTCGGCTTGACGAGAACCAGCATGGCGCCGTCGGCGTACAGCACCTCCAAGGATTGGCTATCGGTATAGGGTGTGGTTTGGCAGTTCAGGGTGCGGGCCCGAGTGCGGTGCGGACTTCTTCGCGGTCCAAGCTTCGCGCGGCACCAAAGCCGGCCACTTGGCGTACAGCGTGCACTTGAAGGCGTACAAACCTAAAGTCGCTGAGTTCTGTCATGAGCGCTGCCTCTGGGAACCGCAGCAGGTACACCGTTTGGCAGGCCAGGGCTTCGTGGGTGTGGGGGGCCAGCAGTTCGGCGGTGGCCTCCAACGATGCTCGGGGCAAGGCATGCACCGGCTCGCCCTCCACCGCGCTCTCGCTCACCAGCATTGAAACCCGGGGCTCGCGTTGTAGGTTGCCGGTGTGGGACGCCAGAGCGCTGACATGGATCACCAGGCAGCGTTGACGGGTGTCTACCGCGTAAGGAACCAGGGAGACAAAGGGTGCCCCGCTGGGCCCCACGGTGCCCAGGGCGGCGTTGCGCTGCTGATTCAGCAGATCGCGCAGGGCACTGGTCAAGCGGTGTTCGGTTGCCACGGGGTTGTTCGATGGAGCTGAGTTGGCGGGCGCGGCGCAACGCCTGGGGATGTTCAGCGAACCAGCAATTCGGCGCGGCGGTTGCGGGGTTCGGCTACCTCGTCGGCGGTCGGTACCAGCGGTTCGCGCTCGCCACGGCCCACGGCTTGGATCAGGTTGGCGTTGAACCCGCGTTCAACCAGCAAGGCGCGCACGGCTTGCGCACGCTGCAGCGACAGCAGGTCATTGGCTTCAATCGAACCCTGGCGGTCGGTGTGACCGGTGATCACAATTTCACCTCCAGCCCTGGCTTGCGCTCGGGTGAGCACATCATCGAGTTGGTCTTGTGACTCGGCGGTCAACTGTGATGAGCCTTGTTCGAACTTGAGCTCGAAACGTTCAGGTTCTGGCGGCCGCAGAGCGAGCAGGTCGGGGTATGTCTGGCGCAGTTGAATCGCGTTGGTAGTACCTAGGCTGATCGTTCCGCTGGCGCTGACATTGGCAACTTGGTAGGGTCTGTCGATGCGCTGCACACCTTGGCTTGTGGTCACTTCTACGGCACTGGGTGTGCCGTCGTCTTGGGGTAGCAGCGTGACGCGGGTGGCCGGTGCGCAGGCTGAGAGAAGCCCTATCAGAGCCAATAGGGCCAGGACGTTGGATGTCAATCGTAGGCGTTTCATGGGCAGGTACGGGTTGAGGTGATCGGTGTTTTGAAGTAGCAGAACTCGGTGATCGCCAGCTTATCGAGCCGCTTCGGTTTCGACGATGAAATCGGTACCTCGCACGCCCACCACCGAGGTTGGGGTTGATATTTTGAACAAATCGGGGTTGATTTTGGCCAGCAGGCCCGTCACCACCCGTACCGAGCCTTGCAGCAGGTTCATTGCAAAGTTGCCCTCTTGGGTCGTAGCGTTGTACTGAAATTTGCTCAGATCCATGGTCGAGTTGGGGCCCATGGTCAAAACAGTGCCGTCTTTGAGTGTGATGGTGGCACCCCCTCTTTGTCCGGTGCTGACGCGCTCGGTTTCAAACACACCTTCGCCGGATGCAGCGGGGCGGCGTGCATCGGTTTGCCCGAGCCAGCTTTCTCCCCGAACCTGCTTGACAGTGCCAATGCGCTTGTCATTGGCAGGCGCAGTGGGGCTGGATGGTGGTCCAGCCGTGGCTGCTTCAGGTGGTGTGACGGTTGCCGCAGGCGTCGCTGTTGTTGCAACGGGTTCCGGGTTGGTCGGGGTTTGCGCCCAGGCTACGGGCGTTGTCAACCAGAGGGCTGCGGCCAATGTCAGGGAAAAGGTCGTTCCAGAACTTGTGCACATGCTGAATCTCCAAATATTCGGGCGATATTACCGGACACACTGGTGTATCTCAATCCAGTCAGGCGACCGATGGTGTTGGGAATTTTGATGCGGAAGTCTTGTTCCTTGCTAGGGAAGTTGTTAAAAAGCTGCGCATTTTTTCAGCGACCAGCTTGCTCCCCCGTATCATCCTCAATTTTGAGTGCATAGAGTCTCATCCTTTGTCTGATTTGCCATCCGATCGTCTCACCGAATCCGCCTTCAGCTGCGGCCTGAATTCGACAAAACCCATCCGTCGCTTGGACAGGGTGTTCGGCATCGGCAGCAACACCGACCTGGCACGTAAGACTCTGCAAGTCCTGTTGCTTGCCGAGAACCGCTTGCTAATAGATCCGGAGCTGTTAAAGAAAAAGCGCTTTGACGGCGTGGGCTTGATCATTCCATTTCCGCAGCGCGGTGTGCATGTGCACACCATGACCGGCTGAGCGCTAAAAACCGGTCGCACCCATGCTGCTGCTCGCGCCCATGGAGGGCCTGCTCGACGCCACGCTGCGCGATGTGATTACGCGCATTGGCGGCATTGACCGCTGCGTGAGCGAGTTCATCCGCGTAACCAACACCGTGTTGCCCGAGCGCGCCTTTGTGCGCGTGGTGCCCGAACTGCTCAACGGCGGCTACACCCGCGCCGGTGTGCCGGTGCGCGCGCAGTTGCTGGGCTCCGACCCAGCCTGCCTGGCCGACAACGCCGCCCGGCTCGCTGGTCTGGGACCTCACGGCATTGACCTGAACTTTGGCTGTCCAGCCAAAACCGTGAACCAAAGCCGTGGCGGTGCCGTGTTGCTGGACGAACCCGAGCTGATCGGGCGCATCGTGTCGGCGGTGCGCCGCGCCGTGCCGGCCCATGTGCCGGTATCGGCCAAGATGCGCCTAGGTTTCAACGACGACAGCCGCGCCGAGGAATGCGCCCACGCCATTGCCGACGCTGGGGCCGACGAGCTGGTCATACACGCCCGCACCAAGGCCCACGGCTACCGCCCACCCGCTTACTGGGACCGTATCGCCCAGGTGCGCGCGTCGCTGCCTGCGGGGCGGGGTATGCCCATCATTGCCAACGGCGAGATCTGGACCGTGGCTGACGCCAAGCGTTGCCGCGAAGTGACCGGCTGTGATGCCCTGATGATTGGACGCGGCATGGTGACCGACCCAGGGCTGGCGCTGGCCATCAAAGGGCTCGGTGGTGCTCCTTGGGGCCACATCTTGCCGCTGCTGCCGGTGTTTTGGTTGCAAATGAGTGCGCGCGTGGAGCGTCGCCACCGCGCCGGGCGCCTGAAACAATGGCTCAACTACCTGCGCAAACGCCACCCCGAGGCGCAGTGTGCGTTTGACGATTTGCGGGTGTCCAACGACCCTGAGCAAATCGAGGTTTGGCTGCGTCACCATGTACCCACGTTGCCCGAGGATTTACCACCAGCCGCCGATCTGTTGGCCCTACAAGAAAGCCGCTGTACTGCGCTGACAGCAGAAATACCCCAACCGTGTTAAGTTCCGGCCCCGGACCCGACACACGACCCTCTGTATGACCTCACTTCAACAACGGCTGGACGCCATCGCGGGCGATCGACTGCGCGGCATGCGCCGTGGCCTCGAAAAGGAAAGCCTGCGCGCGCAGCCCGACGGCAAACTAGCCCTGACGCCACACCCCGCAGCGCTGGGCAGTGCCCTCACGCACCCGCACATCACCACCGACTACAGCGAGTCACAACTCGAACTCATCACCAGTGTGCATGGCAGTGTGGGCAGTTGCTTGGAGCAGTTGCGCGAAGTGCACCAGTTCACCACGCGCAGCCTGCGCTCGGCGGGCGACGAAATGCTGTGGGCGTCCAGCATGCCCTGCGGCTTGCCCACCGACGAAACCATTCCGCTGGGCCGTTATGGTTCCAGCAACGTGGGGCGCGCCAAAAGCGTTTACCGCATGGGGCTGGGCCACCGCTACGGGCGGCGCATGCAGACCATTTCGGGCATTCACTACAACTGGTCGCTGCCCGGTGTGGACAACGACGGCTACTTTGCGCTCATCCGCAACTTTCGCCGCCACGCGTTTTTGTTGCTCACCTTGTTCGGCGCTTCACCAGCGGTGTGTTCTTCGTTCGTGGAAGGTCGCCAGCATGAACTGCAGCCGCTGGGCACCAGCGGTTCGCTGTACATGCCGCACGGTACCTCGCTTCGCATGGGTCGGCTGGGTTACCAGAGCGAGGCCCAGGCCACGCTGGCCGTGAGCTACAACGGCTTGGAAGGCTACGCGGCTTCCCTGCAAGACGCACTTACCCGGCCTTGGCCGGTTTACGAGGCGCTGGGCATCCGCAATCCGGGGGGCGACTACAACCAACTCGCCACCACGCTGCTGCAGATTGAAAACGAGTTTTACGGCACCATCCGGCCCAAACGCGTTATTTACCCTGGCGAGCGCCCGCTGCACGCGCTGCGCGAGCGCGGGGTGGAATACATTGAAGTTCGCTTGATGGACCTCAACCCCTTTGAGGTGATTGGTATTGGCGCCAGCACGCTGCGTTTCTTGGATGTGTTTTTGATGCACTGCCTGCTGACGAACAGTCCGCCCGACACGCCCGCTGAAATCCACGAACTGGCGCACAACCAGCACCTCACCGCCGCTCGCGGGCGCGAACCCAGCTTGTGTCTGCAACGCCAGGGGCAGAGCGTCCCATTGTTGCAGTGGGGCCAAGAGCTGCTGGAACAACTGAAGCCGATTGCCCGCACACTCGATACCGCACAAGGAGGTAACGACCACGCCGACGCTGTGGCACAGGCGCTGGCCGCACTGCGTGCGCCCGACACCTTGCCCTCGGCGCGCGTGCTCAGCGCTGTGCGCGCAGCGCACGGCGACTCGTTCGTTGCTTTCGCTCGTGCGCAGTCTCTGAAGAACCACGCCGAACTGCTGGCTATGCCCTGGAGCGCCAAGCAGCAAGCCCGCTTTGAAGCCATGGCTGCTCAGTCTGTGGCGGACCAGCGCGCCATTGAGGCGGCAGACACGATGCCGTTTGAAATCTACCGGCAGGAATACACCTCACCTGCGCGACTGGGTCGCCCCCACACCGAAGCCTTGGCAACGCAACAACGCTAGGGCGGTTATCCGAAAGTCCTTTCAGGGCTGCATGTTTTCGATCATGACCGTGCCGAAGCCGGAGCAGCTGACTTGGGTGGCGCCCTCCATGAGGCGGGCAAAGTCGTAGGTCACTCTCTTGCTGGCGATCGATTTTTCAATCGAACTGATGATGAGGTCGGCCGCTTCCTTCC
>JAUXXN010000492.1 GCA_030684755.1 Hydrogenophaga sp. | reverse complement strand
AGATCTTGCAAGGTGCTCCCTACCAACTTTTTCTGTCGGCAGATGAAAACTTTGTGTTCCAGCTGGCCGATGCCGGCAAAACCGAAGACCGGGGTGTGCTGTACGCCGTGGGCCGCATCGGTCTGCTGGTGCCCAAGGGCTCGCCGCTGAAGGCCGACGGCGAACTGAAAGACCTGGCGCTGGCGCTGAAAGACGGGCGGCTGAAAAAATTGGCCATCGCCAACCCGGAACACGCGCCCTACGGCACGCGGGCCATGGAAGCACTGCAACACGCGGGCCTGTGGCCGGCTATACAGCCCCGGCTGGTGATGGGCGAAAACATTTCGCAGGCCACGCAGTTCGCCACCTCGGGCAGCACGCAAGGCGGCATCGTGGCGTATTCGCTGGCGTTGGCGCCCGCCGTGTCGGCGCTGGGCAGCTTCGCGCTCATTCCAGAAAGCTGGCACCAGCCGCTGCGCCAGCGCATGGTGCTGGTGCGCGGCGCCGACGCCGCCAGCCGCGCTTTTTACGCCCACCTGCAAACACCCGCCGCCCAGGCCGTGCTGCGCCGCCACGGCTTCACCGTGCCCACCGCCGCCAAGACCCCCTGACGGCGCATGGACTGGACCGCCCTCACCCTCTCGCTCAAGCTGGCCGGCGCCACGGTAGCGCTGCTGCTGCCGCTGGGCCTGTGGCTCGGCCGCTGGCTGGCGCGCACGCCCGCGCGCTGGAAGATCTGGGTCGAAGCCGCCATGCTGCTGCCGCTGGTGCTGCCGCCCACGGTGCTGGGCTACTACCTGCTGGTGGGGCTGGGCAACACCTCGCCGCTGGGCCAGTGGGCGCAACAACTGTTCGGCGTGCAGCTCACCTTCAGCTTCACGGGCTTGCTCATTGCCTCGCTGGTGTTCAACATTCCGTTTGCCCTGCAGCCACTGCAGCGGGCCTATGAAAACGTGCCCCCCAGCCTGCACGAAGCGGCGCTGGTGTGCGGCCTCTCGGCCTGGGAACGCTTCACCAAGGTGGACCTGCCACTCGTGTGGCCCGGCATCATGTCGGCTGCGGTCATGACCTTTGCCCACACGCTGGGCGAATTCGGCGTGGTGCTCATGGTGGGCGGCAGCATTCCCGGCGAAACACAAACCATCGCCATCGCTATTTACGACCGCGTGCAAGCCTTTGACACCCGAGGGGCGCACATCATGTCGCTCACGCTGCTGCTCATTTCACTGCTGGCCATTGCGGCGTCGCTAATGGCCAGCCGCCGGCTGGGCCGATCGGCCCGCCCACCCGAGGCCGCGCCATGAGCCTGCAGGTCAGCATCGACCAGACCCTGCCCATGCGCCTGGCGGGCAGCTTTCAGTTCGCGCCGGGCCAGGTGGTGGCGATGGTGGGGCCGTCGGGGGCGGGCAAAACCTCGCTGCTGCGCGCCATTGCCGGTCTCATGAAACCGAAAAATGCCCGCATCAGCGTGGGCAGCGCCTGCTGGTGTGACACTGCGCAGGGCCTGTTTGTGCCGCCGCAGCAGCGCAACGTGGGCCTGGTGTTTCAGGACTACGCGCTCATGCCGCACATGAACGCGCTGGACAACGTGGCCCTGCCCTTGC
>JAUXXN010000474.1 GCA_030684755.1 Hydrogenophaga sp. | reverse complement strand
ATGCCCACGTACATCAGGCGCCGCTCTTCTTGCAGGCGCTGCGCCATGCTCTCGGTGGTGGCGGCGCTCTGGCCGGGCTCTTCTTCCATCTTGAAGGGCAGCAGGCCTTCGTTCACGCCCACCAGCATCACGTGCGGCCATTCCAGGCCTTTGGAGGCGTGCAACGTCGAGAGCGTCACCATGTTTTCATCCTGTTCGCGCTCGCTCAGGGTCGAAATCAGCGCAATGGTTTGCACCACTTCCAGCAGGGTTTTGCGCTCGGTTTCGGTTTTTACGACGCCGTCGTCTTCTAGCTTGCCGCCGCAGCGCCCGGCCACCCAGTCGCAAAAGTCCATCACGTTGGTCCAGCGCGCGGCCGCCACTTTTTCGTTGTCTTCGCTGTCGTAAAGGTGCTTTTCGTAGTCAATGTCTTTGAGCCATTCGGTGAGAAACGCGCGCGCCGCTTCGTGCCCCACCGTGTGCTTGGCGCGGTATTCCAGGTCGTTCACGGCACGGCCGAACTCGTGCAGCGTGGCCACGGCGCGCGCGGGCAGGGTGGCGCCCAGCGAATGGGAAAACAGCGCTTCAAACAGGCTCAGCTTGTACTGCGTGGCAAAGTTGCCCAGCTGCTGCAAGGTGGTGTGGCCAATGCCGCGCTTGGGCGTGGTGGCCGAGCGCAGAAAAGCCGGGTCGTCGTTGTTGTTCACCAGCAGGCGCAGCCAGGCGCACAGATCGCGTATTTCGGCCTTGTCAAAAAAGCTTTGACCGCCCGAAACCTTGTAGGGAATCTGCGCGCGGCGCAGCGACTGTTCAAACGGTTTTGCCATGTGGTTGGCGCGGTACAAGATGGCGAAGTCGCGCCACTCTTTGTGGGGCGACGACGCTTGCAGGCTCTGGATGCGCGCCACCGCCCGCTCTGCCTCGTGCTCTTCGTTGTCGGCGTCCACCACGCGCACCGGCTCGCCTTCGCCCAGGTCGCTCCACAGCGTCTTGGGAAACAGCTTGGGGTTGGGGCCAATCACGTTGTTGGCCGCACGCAATATGGCGCTGGTGGAACGGTAGTTTTGCTCCAGCTTGATGACCTTGAGCGCGGGAAAGTCTTGCGGCAGGCGCTTCAGGTTGTCCAGCGTGGCGCCGCGCCAGCCGTAAATGCTCTGGTCGTCGTCGCCCACGGCGGTGAAGCGGGCGCGCTCGCCCACCAGCAGTTTCAGCAACTCGTATTGGGTGGCGTTGGTGTCCTGGTATTCGTCCACCAGCACATGGCCCATCTTCTTCTGCCAGCGCTCGCGCACGTCCAGGTGCTCCGTCAGCAGCTTCAGCGGCAGGCTGATCAGGTCGTCAAAGTCGACGCTCTGGTAGGCCGTCAGGCGCTCTTCGTAGTGCGCCATGATGGTCGCAGTGACGTGTTCGTCGTCGTCTTTGGCTTGAGCCAGCGCTTGGCTTGCATTCAGGCCCGAACTCTTCCAGCTGCTGATGGCCCATTGCCACTGCCGTGCAGCAGCCGTGTCGGTGCTGCCGCCGCAGTCCTTCAGCAAGCTGGTGATGTCGTCGGTGTCCAGGATAGAGAAATGTTTTTTCAGCCCCAGCGCTGCGCCGTCTTCGCGCAACAGGCGCACGCCCAGCGCGTGAAACGTGCAAATGAGCACCTTGCGGGCATCGCGCCCCACCAGCTGTTTGGCGCGCTCGCGCATTTCGCTGGCGGCTTTGTTGGTGAAGGTGATGGCGGCAATGCGGTCTGCTGC
>JAUXXN010000473.1 GCA_030684755.1 Hydrogenophaga sp. | reverse complement strand
AGAAATCGGCCCGCTCAGTTCGCTATGCAGAGGCAAAGCCCCCCGAACTTTTTTTCGGTCTTGTTCACTCTTACTGGGAGCTCAAAACAGAGGTTGCTCTTGAAGATGATTTTTGCCTCCATGCGATCCCCGACGCCTGCGTAAACATTTTGTTTAACCAAGTGCAAACCGAGATTGCTGGAGTGACTGCATTGCGCACAAGGTTTGAGGTGCTCAATCTCGGGAAATCGTTTCACTATGTTGGCATTCAGCTACTGCCGGGCGTGTGGCAGGGCAGTCAGCAAGAAATTGCTGGTCAGTTCGTTGGCAGCCCCTATTTGGGCGAGCTGCCCTTGGTTGCCACCAGCCAAGAGCTTGTCAAAAGAGACTTTCCTGCCAAGCAAGAAGTGTTGTCCAGCTTGGTACAAAAGTTGATCGATACAAACCTGGTGGTGAACAACTTTGTCATGGCGAGAATTTTGGCAAACATAGCGCGTATTCACACCGTGAGTGACATGGCGTCAGTGGCATGTCTGTCACCCCGGCAACTGCAGCGAACGCTCAAGCAAACAACAGGTTTCGCTCCACATGACTTGCTCAAGGTCTTGCGCATTCAACAATCGTTCAGGCAGCACTATCTGGACTTGTATGCCGACCAGTCGCACTACATTCATTCGTTTCGCAAAGTCACCGGCTACACGCCCGCTAAATACATCGATAAGTTCGATGTCTGATTTACACAATACATGTGCACGACCGCTTCATAAACTGGTGCTTCATCAACACTGGAGCGCTACATGGCAAAGACAAATGCAATCGGATGGTTTGATATTTATGTCAACGACATGAATCGGGCAGTCACTTTTTACGAAAGTGTTTTGCAGCAAAAAATGGAGCCCATAGGTGACCCAACTGGCGAAACGCAGATGGTGAGTTTCCCGGCAAATATGGCTGTTTATGGCGCTGGCGGTGCTTTGGTGAAGTCGAGCCATTCGCGTCCAGGACCGGGCGGTACATTGGTGTATTTCAGCGTGGAAGATTGCGCCGAAGAAGCGGCGCGGGTCGTGTCCGCTGGGGGTCAGGTGATAAGGCCCAAGTTTTCCATTGGAGAGTTTGGCTGGGTGACGCTGTGTGAAGACACAGAGGGCAACTTGTTTGGCCTCAGCTCCATGAATTAAGCGTTGTTCAGCGAAGTCCCATTCCAGCTCCAACCGCTAAGTTCAGTTCAAACCTACCGTCGCCGTCAGTGAATCACCCCGGGAATAGTGTAGGCCGGTTGGTTCAAGTCAGACCTCCATATGGAGGTTTGACTGGCGGGTTGCCGGTAGTGGTGTGCCTCAGCTTCTGTATGCGGTACGTATCCGATATCCACCCGGTTCCGCAGGTCTTGCAGGATGCTTTACCGTTGCCCGCCCGAAAGCCCAGCAGGCTGGGCGCATTCAACCCAACCACCCAGGAGACAAGCAGACATGTTCAATCACATCATGGTCGGTTCCAACGACATCGAGCGCTCGAAACGGTTCTACGACGCGGCACTGGGCGTGCTCGGCGTGGGTGAGCCGGTGCGCAACGTGGCCAGCAGCGGCCACACCCGGCTTTTTTACCGCCATGCGGGCGGCACGTTTTGCGTGACGGAGCCCATCAACGGCGAAGCCGCCACCAGCGCCAACGGCGGCACCATCGGCTTCAAGTGCACGTCGCCCGAGCAGGTGCAGGCGTTTCACGATGTGGCCGTGGCGCATGGGGGCACGTCGATTGAAGATGCTCCTGGGCTGCGTCAGGGCGCCATGGGCGCGCTGCACCTGTCTTATGTGCGCGATCCCGACGGCAACAAGCTGTGTGCGATTTTCCGGCCCTGAGCGCGGGCGTGCCGTGCAGCCCGGTGTGGCTGCTGCTGGTCTCAGCAAGCTCGCCATCAAGGGCCAAGGCGCTGCGCCACCATGCGGACCAAGGCCCGTGCGTTGGCGCCCGCCGTGTGCACGGGCAGGGTCAAGGCCTGCACGCGGTCGCCTTCTGCAATCGGTAACTCCCAGTCGGGAAGCAGGTTCAGCAATCGCCCGGCCGCCACGTCGTCGCGCACGCAAAAGTCGGGCGCCAGCACCACACCCTGTCCTCGGCGTGCCAGTTCGACCAATGCCTCCAGGTTGTCTGCGCTGATGTGTGAAGGCAGCTCCACCAGGGTCCGATGGTCGTCTTGCAGACGCCGCCATTGCAGGGGCCAGATTTGCGCGCCGCCTTCCAGCATCAGCATGGGCCGCGCCTGCAGGCCTTGCGGGTCGTGCAAAACAGGGCCCGCTGCCGCGTAGGCCCCGATGCGAAACCGCAGCACGGGCTGAGCCACACAGTCTTCAGGGGGTTTTCGGGTAACGCGAAAGGCCACATCCACGCCTTCCCGGATCAGGTCCACACGCCGCTCGGTGAACAGCAGCTCCATGGCCACACCAGGGTGTTCACGGCCGAAATCGGCCAGCAAAGGGAGCAACACGCTGTGCCCGAACGCGCGCATGGTGGTGATGCGCAGGCGGCCCTGCAAGGCATCCCCTTCTTTGCGCAGAACCATGCGTGCTGCATCGGCCGCTTCGTGCACGGCACGCGCCCGCCCGGCCAGCGCGCGCCCGGCTTCCGTCAGACCCAGCGACCGGGTGGTGCGCGCCAGCAAGGGTTGCCCCACCAGCTGTTCCATGCTGGCCACCCGCCGGCTGATGGCCGCCCGTGTCAGGCCCAGCTGCCGCGCAGCGCGCGAAAAACTGCCGGCCTCTACTACGCGGGCAAACAGTTCCAGCGCGTTGGCGTCCAGTGCCTGCGCTTGACGTTGCTGATGCAACCGGGTGGCAGACAGTTCGGGTGTTTTTTTTGTCAATTTTTTCTCACCAGTCTGGCAATCAAAGACCCACTATTCGTGCGTATGGAGCAAATCTAACATCCCAAACACCTCAACGCACCATCCCAAACGCACATGACCTCTGAATGGCACACGGCTGTCGCCCCAGGCTCGCCCGACCTTGCACACCTGCACGCCCAACTGCCGCCAACGGACGCTGCCGACGCGGCGCCCGACCCGCAGACCCCGAGCACGGTGGCCATGCAGCCTTTTGTGTTCGGTGCGAGCGACGGGCATCCGTTGCACGGCCACTGGTTTGATCCGCTGCACCGTGCGACCCGGGCCATTGCGGTCATGGCACCGGCGACTGGGGTGCCGCAGCGCTATTACCACGCCTTTGCGCGGTGGCTGGCCCAGCGTGGATACAGCGTGCTGTGCTTTGATTACCGGGGCATGGGCGTTCACCGTGCGGTCACAGGGCGCACGGGCATGCGCGAATGGGTGCGTCACGACCTGTCTGGTGCGTTGCACGTTGCTTGTGAGCGCAGCACCCGGCATGAGCGCCAGTTGCCGGTGCTGTGGGTGGGTCACTCGCTGGGGGGGAACGGCCTGCCGATGGTGCAAGGGTTGGAGCGCATTGATGCCGCGATCACGGTGGGTTCGCAACTCGGGTACTGGAGGTTGTGGCCGTTCGGGTGGCACCGCACGGTCACCCGTGTTTTTTTCGGGCATTGGGTGCCTTGGTGTGTGCGTTTGACGGGCAGGCTGCCCGGCTGGGCACTGGGTGGCGGCGAAGCGTTGCCAGGTGCTGCGGCGCTGGACTGGTCTCGCTGGGGTATGTCACCGGGCTACTTCAGGGACGACCCGTCCTGCGCAGGCTGGTACCAGCCGCACGCGTTTCGCGGTCACATGCAGATGTGGAGCATCGACGACGACAAAACGTTTGGCCCGGTCGCGGCGGTCGATGGGCTGGCCGCTTGTTTTGCAGGGTCAGAGGGTCGGGTGGAGCGCCTGCACCTGCATCCGCATGCGGTGGGGCACCGCAAGGTGGGGCACTTCGGGGTGTTCAAAAAAACAGCGGCAGCGCGCATCTGGCCCAAGTTGCTGCAACACATGGAAGCCCAGGTGCCCCGACTGGGTAGCGACTGACATGGGTGGTGGCCACGGCCTGGCTTGAGCAGACTACAAATCCAGCACCAGCCGCCCACCCTTTGCCCGCGAGCAGCAGGGCAAAAACTGGTCATTTGCGGCTTGCTCTTCCGGCGTCAGGTAGAGGTCGCGGTGTTCGGGGGTGCCGGCTTTCACGCCGGTCAGGCAGGTGCCGCACACGCCTTGTTCGCACGACATGGGAATGTCAAAACCGGCGGCCAGCAGGGCTTGCAGGGCGGTTTGGGCGGGGGCCACGGTGATCACTTGGCCGGTGCTGGTCACTTCCAGCTCAAAGCTGCCGTCGCCTGTGGTGTCTACCGGAGCAGCGCTGAAGTATTCGTGGTGCAGGCGTTCTTCAGACCAGCCTTGGGCGCGGGCGGTGTTCAGCACCGCGTCCATGAAGCCTTGCGGGCCGCACACATACAGGTGGGTGCCGGGGCTGGCCTGTTGCAGCGTGGCGGTGATGTCGAGCTTTTGGCTGGCTTGGCCGTCGTCAACGTGGTGATGCACGTGGTTGGCGAAGCTGGACGCGGCCAGGCGCTCGGTGAACGGCGTGCGTTCGCGCGAGCGGGTGCAGTGGTGCAGCGCAAAGCTGTGGCCTTGGCTGGCCAGGTGCTCGGCCATGGCCAGCAGCGGTGTGATGCCGATGCCTCCTCCCAGCAGCAGGTGGTGTTTGGCGCCTTCTGCCAAAGGAAAGTGGTTTTTGGGCGGGCTGATGTGCAGCACGCTGCCTTCGCTCACGGCGTCGTGCACGGCCACCGAGCCACCGCGCGACTGAGCGTCGCGCAGCACGCTGATTTCGTAGCGGCCAATGTCGCTGGGCGGGTTGCACAGGGAATACTGGCGCACCAGGCCGCCGGGCAGGTGCACATCGATATGGGCGCCGGCCGTGAAGGGGGGCAGGGCGGTGCCGTCGGCGGCAACCAGTGCCAGGCTGCAAATGTCCAGCGCTTCGGTGCGCTTGCGCGCCACGCGCACAGTCAGCAGGGTGGGGCTGGACGGGCTCATGCGGCGCTGCCTTGTTCGGCCGCCAGCAGGCGGTCAATCACCCGGCGCGACTGCACGCCACCGGCGTCGATGTTGAGCATCAGCAGCTTGCGGTCGGGGAAGGCGAGCAGGTTCTTTTGCTGGCGTTCCAGCATCTCCAGGTCTTCCGAAAAAATCTTGCCCTGGCCTTCGCGGATCTGTTCGGTGAGCGACGGGTCTTGTGGCTTGAACTTGCGCGCCATGCCCCAGAAGTAGTGAATGGAGGTGTCGGTTTCGGGGGTGATGAAGTCCACCACCCAGCTGGCGGCTTTCACCGCGTCGGGCGCATCGTGGCCGCCGTGGCCAGCCAGCGCCACGCCCACTTCAATCATCACGTGGCTGGGTGGCGTGAAGTGGCAAATTTGCCAGCGGTCAACCGGTTGGTCGTCGGGCAGGCCGTTCATGCGCAGCGCCATCTGCCAGAACGGCGGCGCCTCGATACCGGTCATGTAGCGCTCGGTGATCACGTGGTTGCCGTCCACCCGCGTCTGACACGGCACCTCGTCGATCTCCTTTTGGCCGATGCTGGTGCTGTGCACATAGGTCTCGTGCGTCAGATCCATCAGGTTGTCGATCATGAGCCGGTAGTCGCAGGCGATGTGGTACAGGCCGCCGCCGTAGCCAAAGGCGGGGTTTCCTTGCCACTCAAACTGGGGCACTTGGGCGGTGTCGGCCAGCGCCGCGTCGCCTGGCCAGACCCACACGAAACCGTGCGCCTCGTGGATGGGGAAGCTGCGAATGGCCGGAAAGCCGCGCACGCGCTGGCACGGCATGGACACGGTTTTGCCATCGCAGCCCATGGCCAGACCGTGGTAGCCGCAGACCAGGGTGTCGCCTTCGACCTTGCCCAGCGAGAGCGGTGCACCTCGGTGTGGGCAGAAATCGAGCACCGAAGCCACCACGCCCGCGCTGTTCCGAAAGAACGCCATGGGTTGGTTGCAAACGCGCCGA
Organism: Hydrogenophaga sp.; assembly: GCA_030684755.1. GTDB lineage: Bacteria > Pseudomonadota > Gammaproteobacteria > Burkholderiales > Burkholderiaceae_C > Hydrogenophaga. The sequence continues at coordinate 1,952 of JAUXXN010000473.1, read as the reverse complement.
CCCAGTGGGCGGTCGGCGGGAATTTCTTCGCTGCGGGCAGCGACGTACCAAGTGTTGAGGGGGAACATGGCGTCTCCGGGAGTGTGTGGGTGATCTTCATTCAGTATGCTGAATGAGGAGAATTGTAGGGGTTTGAAGCGGCAAACCCAAGCGGTTCAATATGCGGGTTTTCCCTCGGTTTCAGAATCGGTGGGTGGGCTGCTGAGTTGCACGAATTTGCGCAGCAGGCGCAAAAACTCGGCCTGCTCGGCGGGCTCCAGTGGCCCCAGCAACTGCTGGTACATGGGCGCTACCCGGGGCAGCATGGCGTTCAGCATGGCCTCGCCTTCGGGCGTGAGCCGCAGGCTGCGCTGGCGCCGCGCCAGCAGCTCGCGCACGATCCAGCCTTTGGCCTCCAGCCGGGTGGCAATGTCGGCGGTGGTGGATGTGTCCAGCGCTACGCGCTGCGCCAGCGTCACCTGGTCTAGGCCGGGCTCTTCTTGCAGCGCGCGCAGCAGGGCGTATTGCACCGGCGTGATCTGGCGGCCGTGGGTGTCGTGAAAGGTGGCCACGGCGAGCTGGTGGGCGCGGCGGATGAGGTGTCCCGGCTCGGCGTGCAGCTCAATGGCGCCTTCGGGCAGGGGGCGGCCGGGTGGGGCGGTGGGGTCGTGGGTATCGGGCATCGGATCGGGACAAAAGAAAGGCGCTCAGCCTATCAGGTGGCGGGCGGCTGTGACCACCAATTGGGCAGCAGGCGCTGCACTTCCTGGCGCGCAAAGCGGTCGTCCAGCAGCCACACGGTGCCGTGGTCTTGCTCGGTGCGGATCACTCGGCCAGCCGCCTGCACCACCTTTTGCAGTCCGGGGTAGAGATAAGCGTAGTCGTAACCCTGGCCAAACAGGGCTTGCAGGCGCGCGCGCATCTGCTCGTTCACTGGGTTCACCTGGGGCAGGCCCAGTGTGGCAATGAAAGCGCCAATGAGGCGCCTGCCGGGCAGGTCAATGCCTTCACCAAACGCGCCGCCAAGCACCGCAAAACCAATGCCCTGGCCGCCTTCGGTGAAGCGGGCCACAAAGGCGTCGCGCTCGGGCTCGCTCATGCCGCGCGACTGCGCCCACACCGGCAGCTGCGGGTGGTGGTGTTGCAGCCGGTCCAGCGCTTGCTGCAGGTAGTCAAAGCTGCTGAAAAACGCCAGGTAGTTGCCGGGCTCGGCGGCGTATTGCGTCGCCATCACCTCGGCCATGGGCGTGAGCGAGGCCTGGCGGTCGCTCCAGCGGGTGGAAATGTGGGGCGCCACGCGCACCGCCAGCTGCTCGGGCGCAAAGGGCGACGGCACATCGACCCGCAATGTGTCGGCCGGCAGGCCCAGCATATGTGCCACAAAGTCCATGGGGGCGAGCGTGGCTGAAAACAGCGTGGCGCTGTGCGCTGCGGCCCAGCGCGGTGCCAGCAGCGGGCCGGGCACCACGTTGCGGATAGCCAGCGCGGGGTGCTTTGCCCGCCCAGCGCTGGTGTCGCGTGTCAGGTCGCACAGCGAATGCTCGCCAAACTGTTCGGCCACACGCAGCACGTGCAGCGCGTCAAACCACCAGCGCTGCAGCGGGCCGTCCACCGCGTCTTGTGGGTGCTGCGCGAAGTGGTCGCCGATGTCGCTGCACAGTTGCTGCAGCGTGGTGATGAACTCCCCCGGCAGCTCGGGCAGCACTTCGTGGTCTTGGGTCTGCATTTTGGCCAGCGTGCTCCAGCGGCGTTGCAGTTTCTCCAGCGGCTTTTTCAGCGCGGCGGGCGCGGCCTGGCGCAGCGCCTGAAAGGCGGCGGGCTCCAGCGAGGCGCTGTGCATGAGGCGGGCGCGCTCGATCAGGTTGTGCGCTTCGTCCACCAGCAGGCCCACGCGCCAGCCGTTGGCCTCGGTCAGCGCGTGCCAGGCGGCGCCGTGGTCAAAGTAGTGGTTGAAGTCGCCCACGGCCACGTCG
>JAUXXN010000472.1 GCA_030684755.1 Hydrogenophaga sp. | reverse complement strand
GAACCGAGTCCCGTCTTCCTCTGATTGCAAAAATTGATGATGTTAAACCTGAGGATGCATTGGTTGTTTTGCCCCGCACGCAACGGGACGATATCAATCTTTACTGGGAGAAGCTGAATGTAGAGCAAACTACAAAAGCATTGATTGATGATTTCGACATTGCATTTCGCAGTGGTTCGCTGGCATGGTTAAGCATCCATACTCAAAACTTCAATGCTGACGGTGTTTTGATCCAAGCCATGCCTGGTTTTCTTGAGCACTTAAAGACACAACGTGATCGTTTATGGCTTGCTTCTGCCGGTGAAGTGGCTGACTGGTGGCGAGAACGTGAGCGGATCAGGTTGTCATCGTCGTTCAATGGTAAACGACTAGAATTCGACGTTACACTGACCGGTAATCAACCACTGAAAGGTGTTAGCCTTATTGTTATGCTACCAAAAAAATCGCAGTCAGCAACCGTTCAATCGTTGAAGGTAGGCATGATTTTACCGAAGGTGACTATGATTGATGATTACCGTGCTTCTGTTGTTTTTGATGAGCTACAACCTGGTAACTACGCTTATCAATTGACTTTTTCAAATCTGACATTGCCCCGCTAGCAGTGAGGCCATTTTGGTGGTGTAGTTACCATTTTTTTGAATAGGTTGAAAGGTTTGGTATCTGTCCTGCGCTTAATCCACGCATTCATTTCTTAACTCAATTAAGTCGGCAGCGATGGCGTGAAATCTGTGCCAATACCTGCACAGGGGCTGTTCCGCCCAGTGTGTTTCGCGCGTTCAGACTGCCTCGCAGGCTCAAAACTTCATACACGTCTTTTTCAATGCTGGCATTGAAGCTTTGCAACACGGCCAGCGGCAATTCAGACAGGTCGCAGGCGTGGCTGGTAGCTGCTTTGACGGCGTGGGCTACGGTTTCGTGGGCATCACGAAATGGCAAGCCCTTTTTCACGAGGTAGTCGGCCAAATCCGTGGCTGTTGCGTAGCCTTTTTTGGCCGCTTCCTCCAGGGCCATAGCGTTGACGGTGATGCCGCCTTCTTTGACGCCCGTGGTCGGGTTTGGTTGTCCGCCCACCATTTCGCAGAATATGCGCAGCGTGTCCTTCAGGGTATCCACGGTGTCGAACAGCGGTTCTTTGTCTTCTTGGTTGTCTTTGTTGTATGCCAGCGGCTGGCCCTTCATGAGCAAGATGAGTCCCATGAGGTGTCCGACCACGCGGCCCGTTTTACCACGCGCAAGTTCGGGCACGTCAGGGTTTTTCTTCTGCGGCATGATCGAACTGCCGGTGGTGAAACGATCGGCTATTTTCACGAAGTTAAAGTTTTGGCTCATCCACAAAATCAGCTCTTCGCTGAAACGGCTGATGTGTACCATGCACAGTGAAGCTGCAGCGGTGAATTCAATGGCGAAGTCGCGGTCGCTCACGCCGTCCAAGCTGTTCTGGCAGACCTGAGCCACACCTTTGTCGTCCACCATGCCCAGGCTAACAGCCACCCGCTCGCGGTCCAGCGGATAGGTGGTGCCGGCCAGTGCCGCGCTGCCCAGCGGCAGGCGGTTGGTTCGTCTTCGAACGTCGACCATGCGTTCGGTGTCTCGTGCAAACATTTCCACGTAAGCCAGCAGGTGGTGGGCAAAGCTCACCGGCTGCGCTACTTGCAGGTGGGTGAAACCGGGCATGATCACATCCACATTGCGTTCGGCCACATCGACCAAAGCGGTTTGCAACTCAGACAGCAAATCGATGATCAGGTCAATCTCACTGCGCAACCACAAGCGCACGTCGGTGGCCACTTGGTCGTTGCGGCTTCGTCCTGTGTGTAAGCGCTTGCCGGCGTCGCCCACCAGTTGGGTCAGTCGGGCTTCGATGTTTAGGTGAACGTCTTCTAGGTCGAGTTTCCATTCAAACGTACCGGCTTCAATTTCGCTGCGAATTTGCGCCATGCCGCGTTCAATCGATGCGCAATCGTCGGCGCCGATGATGCCTTGTGCCGCTAGCATGTCTGCGTGTGCGAGGCTACCGGTAATGTCGGCCAGCCAAAGGCGTTTATCAAAGAAAACGCTGGCTGTGTAGCGCTTGACCAACTCGCTCATGGGCTCCGAGAATAGGGCGGACCAGGCTTCAGATTTTTTGTCGAGTTGATTGGTGGACATGTGGTTGCCAGCGGCAGGATAGGGGTTTGAAAACAAGGGTGGGTCGCCACGGGCTGGACAGACGCTAGATAGCAAACAGGTTCGTTTGTTGTGCCAGGGGTATGCCGGTCCGTCTGGCGGCTCGTCGCAGCCTATAGTGCTCCCATGAGAGATTCACGAATTTTATCGAGCTTCGAAGAGTCGTCCTACGTGGACGCCACACGACCGTTCGCTCAGATGCCGGAATTCGCACGTGCGAAAGACTTGGTATTTGATACCTGCAAGGTGGGGGTGGTGCTGCGCGCGGTACTTTTTGTACAGGCTATTGCTGCGGTTGTGGGACTTTTTGGTGCTTCCACGCCGTTGGTTTGGCTGACGCAAATGGCCTTGTTCACGGGAGCTGCTTTGCCTGCCACGCTGCTTTGGTTGCTGGTGGTGTGTGCTTTGAAAAAGCCGCTGGCTCATTTGCCCATGCCAGCGCAATGGACTGTGGGCATCGGATTGGGTTCGCTGGCTGCACTGTATGGTTGTGGCTTGCTGGTTTGGATGGGCTTGGCAGACCCAGCGCCCTGGCTGGGCAGTGCCGCTTCCGGAGCATTGGTGGCGGCGGTGCTGGTGGCGGCGCTGGTTTGGCGCTCCAAAGCACGCACCCCTGCGAGCACCACGGCCCAGTTGGCCGAATTGCAAGCGCGCATTCGCCCGCACTTTTTGTTCAATACCCTCAACACGGCGATTGCACTGGTGCGTGAAGAACCTGCCAAGGCCGAAAATCTTTTGGAAGACTTGAGTGAGTTGTTTCGGCACGCGCTGGCCGACACCCAAGAGGCGGTGCCGCTGCGGCAAGAGCTGGATCTGGCCGAACATTATTTGGCGATTGAGCAGCTGCGCTTTGGCGAAAGGCTGAGGGTGGAGTGGAGCATTGACCACGCTGCATCCAAGGCGCGACTACCGCCGCTGATTCTTCAGCCTTTGGTGGAAAACGCCGTAAAACATGGTGTTGAGCCCAGCCCAGATGGCGCAGTGGTTCGCATCAGTACCCAGCGTCGGGGCAGCGTGGTGGTGATCAAAGTCACCAACACGGTACCGGCAGGGAGCGGGCGGCGTGGTCATGGCTTGGCGCTGGACAACGTGCGCCAGCGTTTGACGTTGCTGCATGATGTGCAAGGACGCTTTGAGAGCGCACTGGTCAAAGGCGTGTTTCAGGTGCGCCTGGAAATCCCGTTATAAGCCTACACAATAGAGCATGCGTATGACACTCAAAGTTCTGATCGTTGATGATGAAACACTGGCGCGGTCGCGGTTGCGCACCCTCTTGGGGGACTGCACCGACCCGCGTGTGGACGTGGTCGGTGAGGCTGCCAATGCCGTTCAGGCCATGGACCAGTTTCAACGTTCCGGCTGTGATCTGGTGCTGCTGGACGTGCACATGCCAGGTGTGGACGGCATGACGCTGGCTGCCACACTGCGCCAGTTGCCAGCGGCACCTGCGGTGGTTTTTGTGACCGCTTACGCCGAACACGCGGTGCAGGCGTTTGAACTGGAGGCGGTTGACTATTTGACCAAACCGGTGCGCCGCGAGCGGCTCCAGCAGGCGCTGCACAAGGTTGAGCGCCTGCGCCTGGCGGCCGATGGTGGCCCGCAGTACGAGTCCAACAGTGCTGGCACCGAGAGCCTGATCATTCAGGAGCGCGGGCGCAGCGAGCGCGTGGCGCTGTCCGACGTGGTCTACCTCAAGGCTGAGCTGAAATACATCACCGTGCGCACAACCGACAAAGAACACATTTTTGACGGTGCACTGAGCGACCTAGAGCAGCGCTACGCCCACCTGTTTGTGCGTGTGCACCGCAACGCTTTGGTGGCACGGCGCGCGGTGCGGGCGGTGGAAAAGCACAACGACCCGGTCGAGGGCGAAGGCTGGATGGTGCGTCTGGATGGGGTGGACGAGCGTTTGGCTGTTTCGCGTCGCCAGCTGGCGGCGGTGCGTGAGGCGTTGATGAGTTGAGTTTTTGTTTGCGCTGCGCTGGTTTTTCGGTGGCTTGGGTCTCCGGTGGTGCCGGTCATCGGCAAGCGGGGTGTCCAATTCCGCTCATGTCCCCCGGCGGCTGGAGCCGCCTCCTCCTTGACTTCGCTGCATCGGTCACCCCGCTCGCCGATGACCTCTTTGGCGAGCAGATGGCTCAATGGTTGAGTGCCCGTGCGGCTGTTGCTGGCGACACCATGGCGTTCTGCATAGCGAAGTGAAGGAGGAGAGCCGGCGAAGCCGGGCCGGGGGACATGAGCGGCGCAGAGCGCCATGGTCTCGCCAGCGTGCGAGGTTCAGGCGATGAATTTCAGAGTTCAGCCGCCTCAATCAAGAACCGAACCCGCCGCTGCCCCTGCCACTCATCCGCATCCAGCCGGAAAGCGAGCTTCACCCGCTCTGGTAAAGGCTCGGTGTGGCCGAACCAGATGCCGTCCACCGGGTCGCCCTGGTGCTTCATTTTCAGGGCCAGGTGTTTTTCACCCACCAGCCGCTGGCTGACGATTTGCACCTCTTCGCAAAACACCGGTGGCGCAAAACCCTGGCCCCACACCTCTTTGTGCAGGGTGTCTACCAGGTCGGTTCGGCGGTACTGTTTGTCCAGCACGCCATCGGCTTCCAGCCGGCGTTGCAGGGTGGCCGCGTCCAGCCATTCGTGGGCCACTTGTTGCAGCGCGGCTTCAAAGGTGTCCAGGTGTTCTTCGTCGATGGTGCAGCCGGCGGCCATGGCGTGCCCGCCAAAGCGCAGCAATACGCCCGGGTGGCGTTTGGCCACCAAATCCAGCGCGTCGCGCAGGTGAAAGCCGGGAATGGAGCGGCCTGAGCCCTTGAGCTCGTTTTCTTTGCCTTCGGCGCCGCTGGCGGCAAACACGAACGTGGGCCGGTGCATCTTGTCTTTCAGGCGCGAAGCCACAATGCCGACCACGCCTTCGTGGAAGTCTGGGTCGAAAACGATCAGCGCTGGCGGCGGCTCTTCGGATTCGTCAAACATTTCTTCGGCCAGCATCAGCGCCTGGTCGCGCATGTCGCCTTCAATCGCTTTGCGTTCGCGGTTCATGCCGTCCAGTGTGCGTGCCAGTTCGTCGGCGCGCAGCGCGTCGTCTGTGCTTAAGCATTCAATGCCCAGCGTCATGTCGGCCAGGCGGCCAGCGGCGTTCAGGCGTGGGCCCAGGGCAAAGCCGAAGTCAAAGCTGGTGGCCTTTTGCGGCTGACGCGCCGCCACGTTGAACAGCGCCGTCATGCCCGGCGGCATGGCGCCAGCGCGCACGCGCTTGAGGCCCTGCGCCACCAGGCGGCGGTTGTTGGCGTCGAGCTTGACCACGTCGGCCACAGTACCGAGCGCCACGAGCGGCAGCAGCGAATCGATTTTCGGTTGTGTTTGCGCCGTGAATACGCCCCGCTGGCGCAGTTCGGCGCGCAGCGCCAGCAGCACATAAAACATCACGCCCACACCAGCAATCGACTTGCTCTCGAAGTCGCAACCCGGCTGGTTGGGGTTGACGATCACGCAGTCGTCGGGCACCACCACTTGGCCGTTGTTCAGTGCGGGCAGGTGGTGGTCGGTCACGATCACTTGCAGGCCCAATTCGCGGGCGGCGCGCACGCCGTCCAGGCTGGCAATGCCGTTGTCCACCGTCACCAGCACATCGGCGCCTTGCGCCTTCACGCGCTTCGCGATCGAAGGCGTGAGACCGTAACCATCGGTCACGCGGTCGGGCACCAGGTAGTTCACGCGGTCAAAGCCCATGGGCGCGCCCAGCAGGCGCAGGCCGCGCAGGCCCACGGCGCAGGCGGTGGCGCCGTCGCAGTCGTAGTCGGCCACGATGCAGATGACTTGGTTGGCGGCCATGGCGTCGGCCAGAGCGCGGGCGGCCTCGGCTGCACCTTTCATGGAAGACGGCGGCAACAGCAGCGCGAGTGCGTCGTCGAGCTGCTCTTTGGCGGTGATGCCGCGAGCGGCAAACAGGCGCGCCAGCAGCGGGTGAACCCCGCTTTGCTCCAGCGCCCAGGCGGCGCGGGGGGGAACGTCACGGGTGATGATTTTCATAAGGCTTCCAGAAATTTCCAAGCAGGCGCAGGGGCGCGCAGGTTTTTGAAGAAATGGCCCAGGCGGGCGCCCGCGCTGCGCGGTGCGTGGACCCAGCGCTGCGCGCTGCGTTCGCCGCACAGGGTGAGGGTGACGGGCTCGCCCCGGCGGGCGGCGTCCAGCAGGGGCTTCATGGTGGTGGCGTCGAGCGCGGCCCAGGCGGCTTGCCAGGCTGCCCAGTCGGCGCGCAGCGCGGCCTGGCGCAGGGTGTCGGGCATGTCGGGCACGGGCTGTGGCGCCAGTGGCTCGGCCCGTGCGCCGGCACCGCTGATCCAGATGCCGTTGATGATGTGCAGGCCAGCGGCTTCGCGCGCATCGCTCACCGCATGGGTGTAGAACAGCATTTGCGCCTCGCTCTGTAGCCGCTTGAGCAGCTGGGCACCGGCTGGGTTGGCCGGGCTCTCGGGCAGCCAGGCGTCCACCGGGCGGCCCATCACGCGGTCCAGGCTGGCGCAGGCGATGCCGCGCAGCACCTCGCCGCTGGCGTGCCAGCGGGTGGCGCTCTCATAGTGCAGGGTGATGCCGTCTTCGGCGCAAAACGGCGCCAGCGCATCAAACAGGGGCCGCGCATGGGCATCGTCCAGACCCAGTTGCTCGCCGGGCAGCAAGGTCACCTGCTCCATGCCCACCTGAAAGTGGCAGGGCGCGAACCAGGCCTGTGGCGTGGCCGGGCTGTTGCTTTGCGCGGCCGCCCAGGGAATCAGACCGTCGCCGTAAGGAGTTCCGGCGGACTGCATCAGGCCCAGTGCCCGGGCCAGGGCGCGCTCGTGCGGCAGGCTCAGGCTGTGGTCGTCACCGGTGTCGGTGTGTTGCAGCGTCAGCTCGGCCAGCAGGGCGTTCAGGTGGGGTGTGGCCAGTTGCGGCCCGACGGCCCGGCATTCGGGGGCGCTGGCACTGGCAAACGGAACGAGCAGGTGCGGGAGGGCTTCTGAGGCCATGGGGGAGGCGGACATGGGCTTGATTGTCGGGGATGCCACAATCGAACAAAGCTCTTACCCATGCAAACCCCCTACGAACTCATTCTTGGCTGGCGCTACACCCGCGCGGGCCGCGCCACACGGCGCAACGGATTTATTTCTTTCATCTCGGGCGTGTCCATGCTGGGCATTGCGCTGGGTGTGGCCGCGCTCATCATCGTGCTCAGCGTGATGAACGGCTTTCAGAAGGAGGTGCGCGACCGCATGCTGGGCGTGCTCTCGCACATCGAGGTGTTTGAGCCTGGTGGCCAGGCCATTCCCAACCTGGCCGATACGCTGGCCGCCATTGAACGCCACCCTGAAGTGCTGGGCGCAGCACCCTTTGTGGGCGCGCAGGCGCTGATCGCGCGCGGCGAAGACATGAAAGGCGCGCTGGTGCGGGGCATTGACCCGGCGCTGGAACCCAAGGTGACCGACCTGGTGGCCGAACTGGCCGACACCGCGCTGCCACGGCTGGTACCCGGTGCGTTTGGCGTGATTCTGGGTGGTGAACTGGCGCGCAGTTTGGGCGTGGGCATGGGTGACACGGTAACCCTGATCGCGCCCAGCGGCCAGGTGACGCCAGCGGGCGTGGTGCCGCGCATTCGGCAAATGACGGTGGTGGGCGTGTTTGACTCGGGCCACTTTGAATACGACTCGGCGCTGGCGCTGCTGCACATAGAAGACGCAGCCCGCAT
>JAUXXN010000470.1 GCA_030684755.1 Hydrogenophaga sp. | reverse complement strand
TGGAAAGGCAAGTTGCTGGAAGACCTGTACCGCTACACCCTGCGCGCGCTCGGTGGGCGTGCACCGGACCCGGACGCCGTGGTGGAAGCGCGCAAACGCGATGCCCTTTGTATGCTGGCGCTGCACGCCCTGCCCCACATGGCGCACAAGGTGCTCTGGGACACGCTGGACGTGAGCTACTTCATGCGCCACCAAGCCGACGAAATTGCTTGGCACACCCGGGTGTTGACCAAGCAACTGGCCCTGACCGCATCGCAAAACCACAACCAGCTGACCGCCCAACTGGCCCGCACAGCCGCCAAGCGAACCGCTGCACCAGAAGGTGAAGCCAACACAGACGCCGTGCCAGACGAACACTGCATCGTGCGCGCGCGCCTGTCCCCCGAGGGCGAAGGCTTGCAGGTGCTGGTGTACGCCGCTGACCAACACGACTTGTTTGCCCGCATCTGCGGCTACTTCGACACCTCCGGCTTCAGCATTTTGGACGCTCGCATCCACACCACCAAAACCGGCCACGCGCTGGACACCTTCCAGGTGGTGGCGCCCACGCTGTCGGAGCACTACCGCGAACTCATTGCCATGGTGGAAAACAACCTGGCCCAGACCATTGACGAACGCGGGCCCCTGCCCACCCCCAGCAAAGGCCGCCTGTCGCGCCGCGTCAAAAGCTTCCCTGTAACGCCGCGTGTAGACCTGCGCCCCGACGACAAGGCCCAGCGCTGGCTGCTCAGCGTGTCTGCCAGCGACCGCGCGGGCCTGCTTTATTGCATTTCACGGGTGCTGGCGCGTTACGACATCAGCGTGCAACTGGCCAAAATCACCACACTGGGCGAGCGGGTAGAAGACACCTTCCTCATCAGCGGACCGCAGTTGCAGGTCAACAAACGGCAAATAGAGATTGAAACCGAGTTGCTGGAAACGCTGGAAGGCTGAGCTCTTCAGGCCCCGTCAGTCGTCGTCGCCCGCGTCCAGCCCGGGAAACAGCACCTCGGTAAAGCCAAAGCGCGAAAAGTCTCGCACCCGCATCGGGTAAAGCTTGCCCCACAGGTGGTCACATTCGTGCTGCACCACCCGGGCATGAAAGCCCTCGGCCTCGCGGTCAATGGCCTGGCCTTGTGCGTCAAACCCCTGGTAACGGATGCGCTTGAAGCGAGGAACCACGCCGCGCAGGCCCGGCACCGACAAACAACCCTCCCAACCATCCTCTTCTTCATCGCCCAGCGGCGTGATCACCGGGTTGATCAACACCGTGCGCGGTACGACCGGCGCTTCGGGGTAGCGCGGGTTGGGCGCGTCGGTGCCAAAAATCACCACCTGCAAGTCCACCCCAATCTGCGGTGCGGCCAGGCCCGCGCCGTTGGCCGCCGCCATGGTGTCCAGCAGGTCAGCCACCAGGCGGTGCAGCTCGGGTGTGTTGAAAGTGCCCACAGGCTGCGCCACGCGCAGCAGGCGGGGGTCGCCCATTTTCAGAAGGGTGTGAACGGTCATGGTGCGGTTTCTGGGGTTATGGATTACCCCGTGGGGTGTTGAGCGAGTGCGTTATACAGTGCAGTTTTGAACTGTTTCGGAGGATTTTCCATGCAATCACGTGTTCGCTCTGTGCCCCCCGCTTCCACCCGACTGCGCTGGGCCGCCACCGCCTTGCTGCTGGGCGGCTCCATGGTATTTTTCAGCACCCAGGCCCGTGCCCAAGGCGCCGACATTTTCAAAGACGCCGACCTGGCACTGGGTAAGCAACTCATCGCCGAACACAAATGCGTGGCCTGCCATGTCAGCAAAGTCGGCGGCGATGGCAGCGCCATGTACACACCCCTGGGCAAAATCAACACCGCCGGACTGCTGC
>JAUXXN010000466.1 GCA_030684755.1 Hydrogenophaga sp. | reverse complement strand
CAGCCTGACCGGCCAACCCAACGCCATGGGCGGGCGCGAAGTGGGCGGCCTGGCCAACCCCGCGCACCGCGCCGAAGTGGCCGCGCTGTGGGGCGTGGCCGACGTGCCGTCCAAGCCCGGAAAAACCGCGATTGAGATGTTTCAAGCCGCAGCAGATGGCGAAATCAAAGCGCTGTGGATTGCCTGCACCAACCCGGCTCAAAGCATGCCCGACCAAACCACCGTGCGCCGCGCGCTGGAGCGCGCCGAGTTTGTGGTGGTGCAAGAAGCTTTCGCCACCGCCGCCACCTGCGACTGGGCCGACCTGCTGCTGCCCGCCACCACCTGGGGCGAAAAAGACGGCACGGTGACCAACAGCGAACGCCGCATCAGCCGCGTGCGTGCCGCCGTGCCTGCACCGGGCATGGCGCGGCACGACTGGCAGATCGTGGTGAACTTCGCTCAGCGCCTCGAAAAAGCCCTGCCACAGTCCGCACCAACATCCCTCTTTCCGTACCAAAACCCCGAACATATTTGGAACGAACACCGCGAATCCACACGCGGGCGCGACCTCGACATCACCGGCCTCAGCTACGCCATGCTCGACCAGCAAGGGCCGCAACAATGGCCGCTGCGCGAAGGCGAGACCGCAGGCCAGGTTCGCCTGTACGAAGCCGGCGTGTTCCCCACCGCCGACGGGCGCGCCCGCTTTGCCGCCCTGCCCTTTGTGCCGTTGGCCGAACCCCGCGAATCGCGCTACCCGTTTTCGCTCACCACCGGGCGGCTGCGCGACCAGTGGCACGGCATGACGCGCACCGGCACCCTGGGCCGCCTGTTTGGCCACGTGGCCGAGCCTGCGGTGCAATTGCACCCGCAAGACATGGCCCGGCGCGGCTTGAGCGCTGGCGATTTGGTGCATGTGACCAGCAAGCGCGGCTCCATCGTGGTGCCAGTGCAGGCCAGCGCCGAACTCGGCCTGTCGCAAGCCTTTATGGCCATGCACTGGGGCTCGGAGTATTTGAGCGGTGTCAGCAGCAGCGGCGAAGCGCTGGCCGGGGTCAACGCCCTCACCACCTCGGCCCATTGCCCCACGTCCAAACAACCCGAGCTGAAACACGCCGCCGTCAAAGTGCTCAAGGCCGACATACCGTGGACGCTGCTGGGCATGGCCTGGCTACCCGACGCCCAAGCCCTGAACGCCCGCGAAGACCTGCGCGCCCTGATGACGCAGTTCCCGTTCGCCAGCTGCGTGCCTTTTGGGCGCGAGCGCACCGGCGTGCTGTTTCGCGCCGCCGCGCACGCAGCCCCCGACAGCGCCGTGATCGAGCGCATTGAAGCCCTGCTGGGCCTAGACACACCCGACGCGCTGCGCTACGTCGACCACCGCCTCGGCCAGCGCCGCACGGCCCGGCTGGAAGGTTTTGGCGACACCCGCCAGCTCGACGGCTTTGTGCTGGCGGGTGATACACGCGCTGAAGTCTGGATCAAACCACTGCTGGAAGACGGACTTCCCGCCAGCGCATACGGCCGCCTGATCCTGATGCCTGGCGCCAAAGCCCCAGTGGCCATGGTCGCCAAAAGTCGGCAAGTGTGCACCTGCTTCAATGTCAGCGAAAAAGCCATACAAGAACAGCTTCAGCGCTGCGGCGGCACCGACGACGAGCGCCTGACCTGGCTGCAAGGTAGCCTTTCTTGTGGGACCAACTGCGGCTCTTGCCTACCCGAACTGCGCCGCCTGGTTCGCGAACAACCACCAGAACAAGCCACAAAAGCCAGTTGAAGCGCTGCCCCGTCTTCAACCAAAGTCTGCACATAACCCCAAGTTATCAGGCTTGCCTGAGAATCGCCCACCATGGGAATCAGCCACTACATCAAAGTCATCGGGCGCGGCAAAGACGGCGCCCGCCCACTCACACGCGAACAAGCCGCCGACCTGTTCGGCCAGTTGCTCGACGGCTCGGTGACCGACTTGGAGGTGGGCGGCTTTTGCTTGGCCATGCGCATCAAAGGCGAAACCGCTGAAGAAATGGCGGGCTTCTTAGACGCCACGCACCAGCGCCTGCACCGCCTGCCTGACAACGGCCTCACCACCGTGGTGCTGCCCAGCTACAACGGTGCACGCAAACTGCCAGTGCTCACGCCGCTGCTGGCCTTGCTGCTGGCACGCCAAGGCGCTGCGGTACTGGTTCACGGCTGCGCCACCGAAGACCGCCGAGCCACCAGCGAAGCCGTGTTCGCTGCACTCGGCATCCACGCCACAAACACCCACACAACACGCGCCCTGACAGCGGGCCAACCCGCCTTTGTGCCTACGGAGCAGCTGCATCCCGGCCTCAAGCGCCTGCTGGATGTGCGCCGTGCCGTGGGTCTGCGCAACCCAGCGCACAGCTTGGTCAAGCTCATGAACCCCTGCGCCGGGCGGGCGCTGGTGGTGGGCAGTTACACCCACCCCGAATACGCCGTTTCAATGGCCAACACCTTTGCCCTGACCGGCGCGCACGCCTTGTTGCTGCGCGGTACCGAGGGCGAACCGGTGGCCGACGCCCGGCGTACGCCCCAGATGGAAGCCTTTCGCCACGGCCAGCGCCACCTGCTGCAAGCCGCACAAGACGGACCGCTGGCCAGCCTGCCCGACCTGCCGCGCGAGGTGGACGCGGCCAGCACCGCCGCCTACATCCGCTCGGTGCTCGACGGCCAACGCCCTG
>JAUXXN010000464.1 GCA_030684755.1 Hydrogenophaga sp. | reverse complement strand
ATGCTGACGCCGTTGGACATGCTGGAAGCGATCACCGGCGAACTTTCACCCCAAGCCGCCGTGGACGCCTGGGCCACGCAGCGTGAAGACGGCGCCTGGCTGGTGGACGGCGCCATGCCGGTGGCCGAACTGAAGTCGCGGCTGGACATCGAGGTATTGCCCGACGAGGACAAAGGCCGCTACAACACCGTGGCCGGTCTCATGCAGACCGTGGCCGGCGACTTGCTGCAACAGGGCGACGCGGTGGACGCTTCGGGCTGGCGTTTTGAGGTGTTGGTGTTGGACGGTCGGCGCATCGACCAAGTGCTGATTGCGAGCCTGCCCGCTGGAGAAGAGTCTGTAACCTCCTGTAACTGTCATTCCATTTCCTTATCAACCGTGCACTTTGTCGGCTTCGCTTGCCGTACGTTTGTACTGTCTGCGCTTCGCGTCCGTGTTCACGATGGATCTGGAAACGAAATCAGGTGCTGCCTGAAGGCCGGTGTTCGCGGTGCTCAAACAGCCAAGCCTTGAAGGCCAGCGCTGCCGCTGAGAGCCGTTTACCCCGTGGGTACACCACATGCCAGCGGCGAATGAGCGGAAAACCCTGCACATCCAGCTGCACCAACTCACCCAGAGCCAACTCAGGGCCTACCGTGTGGGCCGAGAGCACCGCCAACCCCAGACCACCGGCCACGGTTTGCTTGATGGCTTCGTTGCTGCCCACTTCGAGCCGGTTTTTCAGCGTCACGCCGTGGCTGGCGAAGAACTTTTCGGATGTCAAGCGTGTGCCCGAACCCGGCTCGCGCAGGATGAAGGGCTCGTTCATCAGCCGTTGCGGCGCTAGCTTGAGCTGGCCCACCAATGCATGCCCGGGCGGTGCCACCAGCACCAGCGGGTTGTCGGCAAAGTCTTCGCACACCACGTCCATGTGCTCAGGCGGCTGGCCCATGATGTAGAGATCGTCCTGGTTGCCGTTCAGGCGCTGCAATAGGTTTTCGCGGTTGCCCACCACCATGGCCACGTCAATGCCCGGGTGCGCCGCACAAAAACCGCCCAGCAGCTTGGGCACGGTGTATTTCACCGTGGTCAAGATGGCCAGTTTCAGGCTGCCGCGCTCCACACCTTGCAGCGCCGCCAGGTCTTGCGACAGCCGCTCCATGCGGCCCTCAATGTCTTCGCAGGCCTCGGCCAGGGTCTGGCCCGCAGCGGTCAGAAAGATTTTTTTGCCCAGTTGCTCAAACAGCGGCTGGCCCACCGTTTCCGACAGCTGTTTGACTTGCAGCGATAGCGTAGGCGGTGACAGGTGCAGCGCCTCCGCCGCTCGTGCAAAGCTGCTGTGGCGTGCCACCGCCAGAAAGATGCGCAGCTGGTGCAGGGTGGCGTGGCGCAGTTGCATGCAAGGCCTTTTTATACATTTATAAAAATCTAACGTAATCATCTAAACAATTTACTTTTATTTATTGTATGGCGGGCCAACAATCCTTTCCAGTTCAGCGCGAAACCCGGTTTTCAAAATCAATGGTCTGCGCGATGAGCACCGCAGTCCCGAAAACAGAACCCACCCAAACAGGAGCAAGCATGGCCACGAAAACCTACAACGCCGGTGTCAAGGAATACCGCAGCACGTACTGGGAACCCCACTACACCGTCAAAGACACCGACATTTTGGCGGTGTTCAAGATCACGCCACAGGCGGGCGTGGACCGCGAAGAAGTGGCCGCCGCCGTGGCCGCCGAGTCGTCCACCGGCACCTGGACCACGGTCTGGACCGACCTGCTGACCGACTTGGATTACTACAAAGGCCGTGCCTACAAAATTGAAGACGTGCCCGGCGACGACACCTGCTTCTACGCCTTCGTGGCCTATCCCATCGACCTGTTCGAAGAAGGCTCCATCGTCAACGTATTGACCTCGCTGGTGGGCAATGTGTTCGGCTTCAAGGCCCTGCGTGCCCTGCGCCTGGAAGACATCCG
>JAUXXN010000455.1 GCA_030684755.1 Hydrogenophaga sp. | reverse complement strand
TGTTTCATGAGACCGGCGAGTTGTCCTTTGTTGAACATGGTTTTCCTTCTGGTATTGAATCGATGGATGGATAAATGAATGCAATCTGAGGCGCTGAGTGTCTCAGGCTGTCTGAGGCTTGATGGAACCGGGCACGATTTTGCCGCCAAAGTCGCGCATCATGCTCTGCACAAATGGATCGCTCAAGATTTGTGCCTCGGCTTCGCGCTGGCGCCGCGCCGCATCCGCCGCTACGCGCTGCGCCGGTGAATCGGTCACAGCACCCATTTCAACCAACAGCCGAGCGTCGTGGCCCAGCGACTGCAGGGCAACCGCCAGGCGCTCCCGGGCGCTCGTCTGGTTGAGCGTCTCACGCTCCACGCGAAGCACCCACTGGCCAACATCACGTGAAACCAACTGCGACTGCAGGGCCAGCTCACGCACCAGGGCGCCGATGGTCTCCTCCCGAACCAGTTGCATGATGGCTTCGAACCAAAAATCGCCCTCGGCTGTCGTCGTCGGATCGGCATGCACGGCTGGCGGTTCAGCCGTGCCGCGCTCACGCGGAGGGTCCAGTCGGCCAAGCGAACCCATGTCTCGCAAGGGAGCGGCCACCACGCGGTGCGAAGTCTGCACGCCCTCTTCCCAAGGCGGAGAGTCGTCGGGCGCAACCAGCGCTGCCGGTGCCGGGACAGAGGGCCCCGGTACAGGAAAAGCCACAGGCTGCGCAGCCACCAACGCAGGAGACACGGGTGCGGGCGCAGGGGGTTGTTGCGCAGGCACTGCTGGCGCGTGGCGCGCGGGCAACACGGCACCTTGCGAACTAGCGGTTGGCCGTGCTGCTGGCGCCGGCGGAGCGAAATTCAGAGTTTTTTTTTCCGCTGTGTTGCTTGAAGCTGCTGCGGGCTTGAACGCCAGCAAGCGCAGCAACACCATGGTGAGCGCGGCGTATTCGTCGGGCGCCAGACCCAGTTCACCGCGTCCGTGCAGGCACAGGCTGTAGAGCAACTGGGTTTCGTCGGCGGGCAAGGTTTGCGCCAAGCGCATGATTTCAGCAGCGTCCGGGTCTTCGTGTTCAGACGCATCAGCCCGGCCCGGCACCGCTTGCAGCACCGCCATGCGCTGCAACACGCTGGTCATTTCTTCTAGCGTGGACGCGGCATTCAAGCCGTTCAAGCGCAGGGTGTCGATGGAGTCCACCACCGTAGCCCCGTCGCTGCGGGCCAGCGCGTCGATCAAGCGCAACACATACGAGCGGTCCACCGCGCCCAGCATTTGGCGGACCGTGGCTTCTTGCAACTGGCCGCCGCCAAAGGCAATGGCTTGGTCGGTGAGCGACAGCGCATCGCGCATAGATCCACGGGCTGCGCGCGAAATCAGGCGAAGCGCCTGCACCTCAAAGCCCACGGTTTCGGCCTTTAACACCAGCTGCAAATGCTCCAACACCGTCTCGGGCGCCATGGGCCGCAGGTTGAACTGCAAGCAGCGGCTGAGCACGGTGACCGGCACCTTTTGCGGATCGGTCGTGGCCAGCACAAATTTCAGGTATTCCGGCGGCTCTTCCAGCGTTTTCAACATGGCGTTGAACGCCGTGTTGGTCAGCATGTGCACTTCGTCGATCATGAAGACCTTGAAGCGCCCCTGCACCGGCTTGTAAACCGCCTGCTCCAGCAGCGCTTGTACTTCGTCCACGCCCCGGTTGGAGGCAGCATCGAGTTCGGTGTAATCCACAAAACGGCCCGAGTCGATGTCGGTGCAAGCCTGACACACGCCGCAAGGTTCGGCGGTGATGCCGCCTTGGCCGTCTGCCCCGAGGCAGTTGAGCGACTTGGCCAAAATGCGCGACACCGTGGTTTTGCCCACGCCGCGCGTGCCCGTGAACAGGTAGGCGTGGTGCAGTCGCTGGGTGGTGAGGGCGTTGGTGAGTGCCTGCACCACATGGCCCTGCCCCACCATTTCTGTGAAATTGCGCGGGCGGTATTTTCGGGCCAGAACGACGTAGGACATGGCAGTGATTCTAAGGTGCTGCCGAAGAGGGCTCGGGAGGTGGGGCTGCGCCCTTGGACAGTCCAGATGTCAGAAACACGCCGCTGCATCGCCTACAATACACGTCGACGGGCCTTCCCGCATGGTAAAGCGGCCAACCGGGTCAGGTGGGGAACCAAGCAGCCCTAACTGTGGAGCCAGTGCCGGGGTCAAGGCTCGTCACCTTTTTCAGACCGAAACTTTGTGGTTTCGGTCTTTTCGTTTCTAAAGATCTGACACCGTCGGCCCGGGCCGAATCTGCGCTGTCAGGCCAGCCATTCAACCCCCAGCCGTTTGCAACCAGCTTGCCACGCCCTGCCCGGCCACCGCGCCGCTGGCGAAGCAGGCGGTGAGCAAATAGCCGCCGGTGGGTGCTTCCCAGTCGAGCATTTCACCGGCGCAAAACAGGCCGGGTTGCCGGGTCAGCATGAGTGCGGCGTTCAGCCCGGCCCATTGGACGCCGCCTGCGCTGCTGATGGCTTCGTCAATGGGGCGGGCGGCGGCCAGCCGAACGGGCAGGGCTTTGATGGCGGCTGCCAAGCGGAGTGCATCGTGCAGGCTGGGTTTGTCCAGCAACTCGTTGAGCAGCGCCATTTTGATGCCGTCCAAGCCCAGGCGGCTTTTCAGGTGGGCCGAGAGGCTGCGCGAACCGCGTGGATGCGCCACTTGGGCCAATACATAGTCCGCGCTGCGGTCGGGCAACAAATCCAGAGCCAAGTTGGCGCTGCCGTGTTGGGCGATGTCGTCGCGCAGCAGGCTGGACGCGGCATAAACCAAACTGCCTTCGATGCCGGTGGCGGTGGCCACAAATTCGCCTTTGCGCTCGAAGGTCCGCCCGTCGCTGGCTTGGAACCGAAGGACCACCGACTTGAACGGCTGTCCAGCGAAACGGCTGGCAAAATACGTGCTCCATCCCGACGCGGTGCCGTGAACGGGCGAGCCCGCCGCATCAAAACCGCAGTTGCTGGGCGTCAGGGGCGACACCGCCACGCCTGCCTCCTGCAACCAAGGCATCCAGGCACCGTCGGAGCCTAGGCGAGCCCAACTGGCACCACCCAGCGCGAGCACCGTGGCGCGGGCCTGCACCGTCAGCGGGCCTTGCGAGGTATGAAAAACCAGGTGTTGACCGCTGAAACCGCCCGAACGACCCAACTGGCTCGAATCACCCGACCCGGTTTCACCGTCCACCAGGGCGAGCGCGTCCAAGCCAAGCCCGCCCAGCCAGCGGTGGCGCATGTGAAACTGCACCGGCACACCGCTGGCCGGGTGGCGCAGCCGGTGCAGCCAGGCACGCAGCAGCGGTGCGGCCTTCATGTCAGTGGGAAACACGCGCTGCGAACTGCCGACAAAGGTGGCAATGCCCAAACCCGCCGCCCAGTCGCGCACGGCTTGCGGGCCAAACGTTTGCAGCAGCGGGCGGATGTGTTCGGCATGCTGGCCGTAGCGGCTGATGAAGGCGGGCAGCGGTTCGGCGTGGGTGAGGTTCATGCCGCCTTTGCCCGCCAGCAAAAACTTACGCCCCACCGAGGGCATAGCGTCGAATACATGCACCGACACACCGGCACGGCTGAGCACCTCGGCAGCCATCAGACCCGCCGGGCCACCGCCGACGATGGCCACGTCCACCGACAGCACACGGGCGGCAGGGTCAAGGCTGGAGGGGCTTGCCGAGATAGCGGATTCAGCGGTCAACGGGGTGTGGCTATGGCTCATGGTGTCAGCATGTCGGGCATAACTTCCCGCAATTGGCCCAGCGGGTTGATGAAGGCCAAGCGCAGCGGCTCGCCGGGCTGGGCTTGGGTGACGGCTTGTTGGTAGCGGCGCATTTGTGCCAGCAACTCGGGCTGCTGTTCGGGGTGTTCGGCGCTTTTGAAGTCGAGCACCCACCAAGTGGCCGCTTGGTTTGCGGTGGCGCGCTGGTGCACCAGCCGGTCCAAGCGCAGCAGCTCGCCTTGGTGAAACAGCTCCACCTCGTTG
>JAUXXN010000453.1 GCA_030684755.1 Hydrogenophaga sp. | reverse complement strand
GGGCAAAAACGTGGTGGTCAGCGCCGGTGCCAAGGTGTTGGGCGGCTTTGTGGTGGGCGACGGTGCCAAGATTGGCAGCAACGCGGTGGTTATCAAACCCGTGCCGCCGGGCGCCACGGCGGTGGGCATTCCGGCCCGCATCATCCAGAGCAAGGCCGGTGAAAGCGCCGATGTGATGGAAGACGCCAAGCCCAAATTCCAAGCCTACGGCATCACGCAAGAAGACGACCCGCTCTCGCAAGCTATGCGAGGTCTGATCAACAGCGCTGCCGGGCAGGAGCACCAGATTGCGCTGCTGTGGCAGGCCATTGAAACGCTTTCCAAGCAACAAAAGGGTGACTGTGTGCCTGCAGACGCGGCACGCAGTGAGTGCTTTGAGGCGGAAAAGCTGAACCAGTTGGTGGGCAAATAGAAACCTTGCGCGCTGAGCGTGTGGGCCTGTGAACCGGAGCACCGGGTGGCCGACTCCGCTCATGTACCCCGGACGGGGCTGCGCCCGTTCCTCCTTCTTGACTTCGCTGCGTCGGCCACCCGGTGCTCCGGTTCACGCGTTGTGCTTGTGCCGGCCATGTCGGCATGGAGGCTCAATGATGGTGGCCGTGGGCTCCGTGCGCATGGCCATGCGCCACCTCTTCGGCGCTGGCGGCTTGCACATCCACCACCTTCAGCGCAAAGCGCAGGGTCTGCCCGGCAAGCGGGTGGTTACCGTCCAGCAGCACCGTGTCGCCCTTGATTTTCACCACGGTGAACACCTGCTCGCGGCCCTGGTCGTCCACGCCTTGCAACTGGCCGCCCACCTTCACGCCCGGTGGAAAGTCCTTTTTAGGAATGCTTGTGGCCAGGTTTTCATCGCGCACGCCAAAAGCGTCTTCGGGTTGCAGCACCAGCGTGGCGGCAAAACCTTTTTCCTGACCTTCCAGCGCTTTTTCAACGCCGGGCAAGGTGTTGTTGTAGTCACCATGCAGATAAGAGCGGGGTTCTTTGCCGTCTTCCAGCAGTTTGCCCTTGGCGTCGGTGGCGCGAAAGGTGATGGTGACAACGGTGTCTTTGGTGATTTTCATGGGCTTCTAGGTGGTGTGTGTTTGGGGGTAATTGCGTTTGCTTGGCGGGTCAAACAATGCTGGCCAGATGGCGAGGCAGCAATGCGATGCTGACAAAGGTCAGGTCGTACATGGCCGATAGGCTGCTGGCCTGCTCGTCGGTGATGTCGGTCGAGCAAATCACAAAACGGCTGCGCTCAATGCCCAAGCGTTTGCGCAGGCGCTGGTATTTGTCAATGTCGCGGCGAAATTCGCCCGATTTGCATTCAATGCAAATGGGCGCTTGCCCGTGCGGCAGGGCCACCACGTCGAGTTCGTGCACGTCTTCGTTGGGGAACAGCACCTTGACGCCACGCGCGCAAGAAAACACCAGTTGACGCTGTTGCAGAACCTCCAGCAATTCCAGCAGGGCGTACCACTCCAGCCAAGCGCCTTCAAAGAATTGGCGTACTTTGGGCGCGGGTTGTAGCGAGAGGCGGACCACTTTTTCTGCTTTTTGGTAGTGGTAGCGGGCAAACAGGGTGTGGCTGTAAAGCTGGCGACACAGAGTCGTGAGGGCTTGAATGTCTTTCTGGTCGCTGTGGGTCAGGTCCAGATTCAGCCCGGTGTGGCTTTTGCGGTAGGCATAGGCCACGCGTTGGATGAGTTCGCCAAACAGGTCGTAGCTGCGTCCGAGTTGTTGTGCCGCTTCGTCGAAATAGCCGCTGGTGTCCACGTTGCTGTGGTCAAACTGGGCTTCAATTTGGCGCGATTTGAGCCATTGTTCAATGCCTGCGTGTTGCGCTGCCGTGGCCAGGTTGGCAGGGCTTTCTGGGCTGTTGACTGGCTCTGGGGTCTTGGGCGGATTTGCGATGGCGCTGCTGCTAGCTGCTTCGGCTTCCGCTTCGCTGATCGTCGTGTTTTCGGCTTTGAGGGCTTTGATTTCACGCACGGCGGCGGCATAGCGTTCAATCAGTTTGCTGATGTAGAACGTGGTGTCGTACACGGTGCAGTGTGCTTGGCAGGCGGCGCAGGGCACTTGGGTGCCGGCCACAGGCGATTCGCTGACGTGGCCGCACTGGTTGCAGCGGTAAACGGGCATACAGATTTCCCTGAATTTTGAAGGTGCGGCGGATCGTCTTTGCGGTCTTGGCGCGTTGGTTCAGCGGGCTGGGCGCAGCGCCGACTTGGGACGAAAGCCTTTGCAGACCTCGTCGTGGGTTTCCAGGTAGGGCCCGCCGATCAGGTCGATGCAATAAGGCACGGCGGCAAAAATGCCGTTGATCTTTTGCGTGCCGTCGGCGTTTTTCAGGCCTTCCAGTGTTTCGGCAATGGCCTTGGGTTGGCCGGGCAGGTTGATGATCAGGCTGTTGCCGCGAACGACCGCCACCTGGCGCGACAGGATGGCGGTGGGCACAAACGTGAGGCTGATCTGGCGCATTTGCTCGCCAAAGCCGGGCATTTCCTTGTGGGCCACTGCCAGTGTGGCTTCGGGCGTCACGTCGCGCAGGGCGGGGCCGGTGCCGCCGGTGGTGAGCACCAATGAGCAGCCCGCGTCCACCAGCTCGATCAGCGTGGCGCTGATGCGGTCCATCTCGTCGGGGATCAGCCGGGGCTCGAAGCTGATCGGGTTTTTCAGGGCGCGGCTGAGCCAGTCTTGCAGCGCGGGCAGGCCTTTGTCTTCGTACACGCCAGTGCTGGCACGGTCGCTGATGGACACGATGCCGATGCGCACCGGCTCGGGTTGCAGAGCGTTGTCGTTCATGGTTCTTCGTCGTCGGTGGGTGTTTCGGTGGCGCCGTCTGCGTCGTTGCGTGTCAGGACGGCTTTGACGAGCTGAAAAATGTCGCGGTAGGCTTTGCCGTGGCGCACCGCTTCGCCCGGTTGTTCTTGTGCCTGCACTTGGGCGGCTTGGGCGTCTTTGCGGGCTTGGCGAATCAGGGCGCGCAGCTGCTGTGCGTCGGCTTCGGTGTCGATGTCCAGCCAGCGGGTCAGCGCGTCGTCGTCGGCAATGAGTTGGTCGCGCCACTGCTCAGCCTGGTGCAGCGACAGCGTGCCTTTGGCCGAGCCTTTGTTTTGCTCGTCCAGCGCGGCCTCGACGGCGGCGATGGTGTCTTCGGGCAGGCCGCGCATGAGCTTGCCAATGAACTGCATCTGGCGCCGGCGTCCTTCAAAGTTGGTGATGCGTTTGGCGGCGTCCACCGCATCCACCAGTTTTTCGGACAGCTCCAGCCGTTTCATCAGGTCGGCGCGCAGGGTGAGCAGGCTTTCCCCCAGTTCTTGCAGGCGATCGCTGTATTTTTTCAGGTCGGTTTTGCTCATGTCGACCGAGCCCTTGAGCTCGCGCTTGAGCTCAAGGTCCAATTCGCTGCCGAGGGCGACGAATTGGCCACGGACGAAATAGCCTTTGGTGGGTTTGCGGGACATGAATTCCTGGGTGCTTGGTGGGTCAGGCGGAGAGCGCTGACCCCAACTGAATGAGGCTTCTGCGGAACGCGCAGCAGCCGGTAGGGGGCGGCAAGTATCATAGCCGCCGACATGAAAAAAGCACCGAACACTCCGGCACGCGCTCGCGCGACCCCATCCACACCCTCCAACAGCCCGGCCGCAACGCCCGACCCCAGGCACAAGCCGCTTGTCGGCTTTCAATACGCCCGCAGCCAGTTTGAAGAACTGGTGGACCTTGCGCTGGTCCATGCCAAGCATTTGGGCGCTGCTGATGCGGCGGCCGAAGTGTCTGAGGGCGCGGGGCTCAGCGTTTCCGTGCGCAAGGGCGAGCTTGAAAATGTGGAGCGCAACCGCGACAAGTCGCTGGGCGTGACGGTGTACCTGGGCCAGAAGCGGGGCAATGCATCCACGTCCGACTTTTCCCCCGACGCGATCCGACAAACGGTGCAGGCGGCGTTTGACATTGCGCGCTTCACCGCCGAAGACCCGGTGGCGGGTCTGCCCGATGCCGCAGATGTGGCCGACACCTATCCCGACCTGGACCTGTTTCACCCCTGGGCCATCAACTCTGAAGAAGCGGCCCATATCGCCCTGGCGTGTGAAGCGGCGGCTTTTGCCACCAGCAAAAAGATCAACAACAGTGAAGGCGCGGGCGTGTCGGCCCAGCAGTCGCACTTCTTCAGCGCGCACATGCGGGGTGGCGAACGCGGGGTGCCCGGCATTTTCAGCGGCGGCTACGCCAGCTCGCGCCACAGCCGGTCGGTGGCGCCCATTGCCGGCAAGGGCGCCAACATGCAGCGCGATTTTTGGTACAGCTCGATGCGCTCGCCAGAAGAACTGGCCAGCCCGCAAGCCATTGGCCGCTACGCCGCTGAACGCACGCTGGCCCGCCTGAACGGCCGCAAGATCGCCACCACAGAATGCCCGGTGTTGTTTGAATCGCCTCTGGCTGCCGGCCTGCTGGGCGCCTATGTGCAAGCCACCAGCGGCGGTGCGCTGTACCGCAAAACCACGTTTCTGGGCGAAAGCCTGGGCAAGCGCGTGCTGTCCAAGCACCTCGACATCCTGGAAGACCCGCACATCATCAATGGCAAAGGCAGCTCGCCGTTTGACGATGAGGGCGTGCGCACACAGGCGCGCAAAGTGCTGGTGGGCGGACGGGTGCAGGGCTACTTTTTGTCCACCTACTCGGCGCGCAAGCTCGGCATGCGCACCACCGGCAACGCGGGCGGTTCGCACAACCTCACGCTCACCAGCCGCCTCACCCAACCCGGCGACGACCTGAAAGCCATGATCCAGAAGCTGGGACGTGGTCTGTTGGTGACCGAGCTGATGGGGCAGGGCGTGAACTACGTGACCGGGGACTATTCCCGTGGCGCGTCGGGCTACTGGGTGGAAAACGGTGAAATCGCCTATCCGGCGCATGAAATCACCATCGCCGGCAACCTCAAAGACATGTTCAAAGGCATCGAAGCGGTGGGTGCTGACGCCTACAACTACGGCGCCAAAACCGTGGGCTCGATCCTCGTCAACCGCATGAAAATTGCCGGCAGCTGAACCCAGCCACGGTCCCTAAACCATGCGACCCGAGGCCCTGGCCCTGCTGGCAGCGGCCTGCTGGGCCATATCCAGCTTGTTTTCGGCACCGCCTGCACAGCGCTTGGGCGCGTTCGCGTTCAGCCGCTGGCGCATGCTGTTTGCGTCGCTGCTGTTGTGGGCGCTGGCGCTTTATGGCGGTGGCTGGCGCAGCCTAGACGCATCGGCCATGGGCTTGTTGGCGCTTTCGGGCCTGATTGGCATTTTTATTGGCGACACCGCTCTGTTTGCCTGCATGAACCGGCTGGGCCCACGGCGCTCGGGTGTGTTGTTTGCCTGTCACGCGCTGTTTTCGGGTGTGCTGGCTTGGGTTTGGCTGGGCGAGGTGCTGTGGGGCTGGGCGCTGTTGGGCAGTGTGATGCTGGTGGCGGGCGTGATGTTGGCCATTGTGTGGGGCAAACGCAACGACGAGGCGCACCACTGGGAGCAAACGCGCGGGCGCTTGGTGGTCGGTGTGGCGTTGGGCTTGCTGGCGGCGCTGTGCCAGTCGGTGGCCACGCTCATGCTCAAACCGCTCATGAGCACCGGTATTGACGCGGTGGCGGCGTCTGCCGTGCGCATGACGCTGGCGCTGGCAGCCCACGGCGTGTTGTGGTTGCTGTGGCGCGGCGCCCGCGCGCAGGCGCCTGTGCGCTGGACCGATGCAGGGTTGACGTTTTTAAGCGCTGCCGTGGCCATGGCGTTGGGCATGACGCTGATTCTGAAAGCCATGCACCTGGGGCAGGCGGGCCTGGTGGCCGTGCTGTCTTCGGTCACCCCGATTTTGATTTTGCCGCTGTTATGGCTGGTGTACCGCCGCCGCCCGGCCATGGGCGCTTGGTGGGGCGCAGCGTTGGCGGTGTGGGGTACGGTGCTGATTCTGGCCTGAAGCGCACAGCACCCCCATGGGGCTTATCCCCTGTACCCGATTACCGATTACCGCTTGCGCTGCACAAACAAATTGCGCTTGGCGTCTTCGGGGTAAGCAAAGGTCACCAAACCGTTGTTCACCTTGCCCATCACCAGCATGTTTTGGCTGATGGCGTCTTTGTCGTCCAGGCTGAACGGGCGTTCGTAGGTGGCCACAATGCCGTAATAGACGCGCGGTATGTTCTCCAGCGCGGCTTTCACCGCTGGGCCGTTGAATTGGCCGTTGCGGATGCCGAACAGCGCGTAGGCCAGCAAATAGGTGCTGTCGTAGCTTTGCGCAGCGGCCATGGGCACGGCGATGCGCTTTTGGTATTTACGGGCGTAGGCGCTGAGGAAGGCGGCTCGACGTTCGTTGCTGGGTTCGGCAATGAAGGTTTGCGCCATCATCGCGCCCTCAGCCGCTTGCTTGGCACCGTTGATAAAAAACGGAAACGACAACGGCCAGGCACCCACTTGCGGCACCGCCCAGCCCAAATCCCGTCGACCATTCGCGATCACTGCGTTTTCAGGGCCAACGGTGTAACTGAACACCACATTGGCGCCCGCTTCCCGCGCAGCCTTGAGCGGTTCTCGCAGGTCTTTCACGCCGAGGGCAAAGCGCGCCACGTACACCGGTTCCAGCTTTTGCTGGGCCAAAGCCGCTTGCACGTCCTTCAGGCCCGCTTCGCCATAGCCGGTCTGGTCGGCAAAGATGGCAACCTTGGTCCAGCCGCGCTTGACGAGGTCTTCCACCACAAACGGGGCCTGGATGGCGTCGCGCGCCGAGGTTCTGAAAACGTAGCTCTGCGGCCCAGGGAACTGCGAGGTGATGGGCGTGCCGGTGGCACAAGGCACGATCAGCGGCGATTGGGCTTTCTGAAACACCTCAAGCGACTTCATGGCCACGCCGGTGTTGCAAAAACCAATCGTGGCGATCACGCCTTCTTCGACAAGCGCTTGCGAACCTTGCAAGCCTACATCGGGGTTGCCTTGGTCGTCTTTGACCACCAGGGTCAACGGTCGACCCAGGTAGCCGCCAACGGCGTTGATTTCTTGGACAGCCAACTCAATGCCGTGCAGCATGGGTTGACCGAAATCGGACGAGGGGCCCGTGAAGGGACCGATGACACCAATCTTCACGGGTTGAACCGCCTGAGCGGTGGCTGGCTGCGCCCCAGCCAGCCAACCCATCAGCAGCAAGGGAAGCAAAAGGGGAAGCTGAAATAACTTGCGTTTCATCATGGGCACCTTGTTGTGGTGGCGCCAATGTAGGAAATGAGCGCTGTATGCGCTAGGGGGTCTTCCCTGAGAACGGGTTTGCGGTCTTGCTGCAGCCCCGTGCTTCAGCCCGCCAGCGCGGTCTTGACGGCGGCCGATACGGCGCCCATGTCGGCTTTGCCCGCCAGCTGGGACTTGACAGCGCCCATCACCTTCCCCATGTCGCCTGGGCCTGCGGGGCGGCCCAGATCGGCGCTGAGTGTGGCCACGATGGCCCGGACTTCGGCCAATACTTCTTCGGCCGACAGGCGTGTAGGCAAATAGGCTTGCAACACCTTCATCTCTGCACTTTCCTTGTCTGCTAGGTCCATGCGGTCGGCCTTGGTGAAGGCCTCAATGCTGTCTTTGCGTTGCTTGATCAGCTTGTCCACGATGCCCACCACCAATGCGTCGGTCAGCTCCACCCGCTCGTCCACTTCTTTTTGCTTCATGGCCGCCGTCAGCAGGCGGATGGTGCCCAGGCGCTCGCTGTCTTTGGCGCGCATGGCGGCTTTCATGTCTTCGGTGATGCGTTCTTTGAGGCTCATGGCAGGGCTCCGGTGTGCGGTGGATGAAGAGAGATGGTGAAAAACAAAAAAGCCCGCACGAGCGTCCTCTGGCGGGCTTTTGTTGTGGCTGCCGGGTTGTCCCGGTCAGCACAGCGGTATCAGTACAGCTTTTTGGGCAACTGCATGGCGCGGATGCGCTTGTAGTTGCGCTTGACGGCAGCTGCTTTCTTGCGCTTGCGCTCGGCTGTGGGCTTCTCGTAAAACTCGCGGGCGCGCAAGTCGGTGAGCAGGCCCAGTTTTTCGATGGTGCGTTTGAAGCGGCGCAGAGCGACGTCGAAGGGTTCGTTGTCTTTTACACGGATGGTCGTCATTGAAGAAGAGATTCCAGATTGCGCAAAAAGAGGATGACCGGGAGATCGGGCCCGACCGTCATTTCTGCAAAGTTCCCCGCCTGTTAACTAGTATGGGCCGACGGGGTGTTGCCAACAAAGCTCTGGATTATAGCCCCATACGAAAGGCACTCAATACCGGGTTTTGAGGAGCGTCAACCCGACAAGCCCCGTGCTGGCAGCGCCTGTCCACAGGCGTGCGCACTGGCCCAGGCCCATTGGAAGTTGTAGCCGCCGAGCCAGCCGGTCACGTCCATCACCTCGCCAATGAAATACAGCCCCGGTTGTTTGGATTCCATGGTTTGCGAAGACAGGTCGCGCGTGTCCACGCCACCGAGCGTGACTTCGGCTTTTTTGTAGCCTTCGGTTCCCGTGGGGGTGAGTTCCCAGCGCGAGAGGCGTTCCGACAGGCGGGTCAGCGCTTTGTCGGTGGCGTCGCACACGGGGCGTTGCCAGTCAGCGTCTTGCGCCACCCAGGCGTCGGCGAGGCGGCTGGGCACCAGCGCGGCGAGTTCGTTGGCGATGAGCTTGCGTGACGTGGCTTTGGCCCGCGCGAGGGCTGCGTGCAGGTCGGTTTCGGGGGCCAAGTTGAGGCGAATGGGCGTGTTTTCGCGCCAGTAGCTGGAGATTTGCAGGACGGCGGGGCCTGAGAGCCCTCGGTGGGTAAGCAACAGGTCTTCGGTGAACGCCATGCGGTTTTTCTTGTCGCCCGTTTCGATGCGAACCGGCAGCGACAGGCCAGACAGCGGGGCGTAGGCCGACCAGGCCTCGCTGTCAAAGGTGAGGGGCACGAGCCCGGGGCGCGTTTCAACCAGGCGCAGGCCAAACTGCTTGGCCACACGGTAGCCGAAGTCGGTGGCCCCAATCTTGGGAATGGACAGACCGCCGGTGGCGATCACCACAGACCGGCTGGTCAGGGTGCCGCGCTCGGTGTCGATCTGGTAGGTGCCGTCGCCAGTCACCCGCAGCGCTTGTACGCCGCAGGGTTGCCAGCGTTGAACGCCACCGGCTTCGCACTCGCGCAGCAGCATTTGGATCAGGTCGTCGGCGGAGCGGTCGCAAAACAGCTGGCCTTTGTGCTTTTCATGAAACGCCACCTGGTAGCGCTGCATGAGCGCCACAAAGTCTGCCGGGGTGTAGCGCGACAGCGCGGAACGGCAGAAATTGGGGTTCTGGCTGATGAAGTGTTTGTGGGGCGCGTGGGGGTCTAGGTCGCGGTTGGTGAAGTTGGCCCGCCCGCCGCCCGAGATGCGGATTTTTTCGGCCACCTTGTCGCTGTGGTCCAGCACCAGCACCTTCAGGCCGCGCTGGCCCGCCACGCCCGCACAAAACAGCCCGGCGGCACCGCCGCCCACGATCACAACGTCAAAATTTTCCATGGGCCGCAGTGTATGCGGGCGGCCCGCTTCAGGATCTTGGGGTCGCTCAGGTGCAGCGGGTCAAGCCCGGTAGCGCGCGCCCGGCGTGTAGGTGTTGGCCACGGGTTGACCCACCGCCGCGATGCCGCGCACCACGTCGCCCACCACGATCACGGCCGGGCTGCCCAGCTGCTCGCGCTCGATGGTGGTTCGCAGCGCGCCCAGCGTGGTCACGGCGTGGCGCTGCTGCGGCAGGCTGGCGTGCTGGATGATGACCAGCGGTGTGCTGGCGGGCAGACCGGTCAGTAGTTCGTTTTGTATGTGTGCGGCGCTGGATACGCCCATGTAAATCACGAGCGTGAGCTTGGCGTCGCGGGCGGTGGCGGCCAGGGCTTGCCAGTCGGTGCCGCTGTCGCCAGGCTTGGCGTGGCCGGTGACGAACACCACGCCGTGGGCGTGTTCGCGGTGCGTAAGCGGCACGCCCAGCGAGGTTAAACCGGCCAGTCCGGCGGTGATGCCGTTGACCACCTGCACCTCAATGCCCGCTGCGCGCAGGTGTTCTACCTCTTCGCCGCCTCGGCCAAAAATGAACGGGTCGCCGCCTTTGAGGCGCACCACCACTTCGCCTTCGCGGGCGGCAATGATCATGAGTTTTTCAATAAACGCTTGCGGCGTGCTTTTGCAGCCACCGCGTTTGCCCACGTGCACGATGCGCGCTTTGGGAGAGGCGTGTTCCAGCACCGCGTCGCTGACCAAGTCGTCCACCAGCAGCACGGTGGCGGCGCGAATGGCGCGGGCCGCTTTGATGGTGAGCAGTTCTGGGTCGCCCGGGCCGGCACCGACGAGGGTCACGGTGCCGGGGTTGAACTGGGTGGTGGATGTGGTGACGGTAGCGGGCATGTTCATGGTGGGCTGACCTCTGGCGTGGCCGTTGTCTCGGCGGTCTGTGTTGTGGACTGGCACCGGACTTCTTGCAAGATGTGT
>JAUXXN010000428.1 GCA_030684755.1 Hydrogenophaga sp. | reverse complement strand
CCAGCGCGTGGTGCACGGCCAGCAACGAGGACTCGGAACCGTCGGTTGGGATCAAAATTTTCAGCATGTTTTTTCCTTGTTGTCGGCACCCATGCGGCCGCTGGTTGAGCGCCACAAAAAGTGCCAGAGATGGAGCCGCATGGTCGCCCACGGGCATGCGGGCGCTCACATTCGGATCGTAGGCGATCGAGGGCTGTGGTTCGACATCAAGGCTGCAGAAATTCGGCGCCGAGATGACCCACCTTGACGTAAATCAGCGCACCCTCTGGGCCGGTGAACGGGGCGTGCTGGCTCCAGCGCGGGCTGCGCAGCCAGGTGTGGGCGGGGTAATCGCCCCATTCGTCGCTGAACACGCCGTCGAGCACCCAGATTTCTTCGCCACCCGGGTGGCGGTGGGGCTGAAAGCGGGTGTGCGGCGCCCAGCGCACCAGCGCAGTGCTCACGCCGTCGTGTTCGTGCAAGGGCATCACCGACAGGCCCGGCACCAGGCCAGGGCGCCAGGGCTGTGTTCGGGTGTCTAGGCGCAGCGGTGTGGTGTCGGTGGCGGCAAACTGCCACAGCTTGACGAACAACACACAGCCTTCGCGCGAATACGGGGCGTGCGCACTGCCGGGCGGATTGCGCAGGTAGGTGCCTGCGGGGTGGTCGCCGCTCTCGTCGGAAAACACCCCCTCCAACACCAAAATTTCTTCGCCACCGCCATGGTGGTGGGCATCGAACCGCGCACCGGGCGCGTAACGCACCACGCTGGTGGCCCGCGCCACTTCGCCGCCCACGCGGTCGAGCAAGCGGCGCTCCACCCCAGGCAGGGGCGATGCTTGCCACTGCGCTTGGGCGGCGCGGTCAACACAGCGTTGAGAAAAATCGTCATTCAAGTTCATGGGTGGTCTTCAAGCAAGTCGATCATGAAGCCGATTCGACCACAACCGCCATAAACGCAACAACCCCCAACAACACCCATGAACATCCGACCCGTAGGTGCTGTAGCGCACACACCTGGCGGGTAAAAAATGCGACACTGACAGCGTGAAACCGCAAAACCCGACCGCTGCCACCGCAGCACCCACCCTCCCGCAACGTCCCATCAGCACGCCGGTGGACCCCTTGTTTCTGGCCGCGCCGCGCGTGTCCACCTACCTCGGAACCCACGCGCTCACCAACGCCAGTGGTTTTTTCTTCGAGCGCGACAACCGCCTGTACTTGGTGACCAGCCGGCATGTGGTGATCGACGAAGCCAGCCACCACCTGCCCGACCGGCTGGAAATTGAATTGCACTTGGATGCAGCCAACCTGACCCGCTCCACTGGCTTTTCTATGCTGTTGTACGCGCAGGGCAAGTCGGTATGGCGCCAAGGGCGTGACAGCGGCAGTGAAATTGATGTGGCGGTGCTGGAAGTGGACCGCAGCCAGCTGCCCGCAGGCGCCATCATCCGAGCGTTCACACCAGCCCACCTGCAAACCGCGTTTGACGCCATTCCACTGGACGCATCGCTGCTGGTAGTGGGTTTCCCGCTGGGGTTTCACGACGCGCTGCACCACTTGCCCGTGGTGCGCCATGCGGTTATGGCGTCGCCCTACGGCATTCGCTTTCAGGGCCAAGGCTACTTTTTGACCGATGCCCGCACCCACCGGGGCACCAGCGGCGCTGCTGTGGTCACCCGCGACACCGCGCCCAGCGCGGACACCGCAGCCCTGCCTTGGAAACTGCTGGGGGTTCACTCGTCGCGCATGGACATGGGCAACCGCGACTTGGTACTGGACGAATCGCTGGGCCTGAACTGTGCTTGGTATGCCGACATTTTGATGACGCTCACCGGGTTGGACGCGCCCACCTACCCGGCCTGACGCAAACACCCACCGCCATAGGCGCCAAGGCGCCGCCGCTGGGACGGCTGTTACCTGTAGCCACCGTTAAAACATCCCAAAATCTGGTAACTACATGCAACAATTGCTTGAGCAGACCAGAC
Organism: Hydrogenophaga sp.; assembly: GCA_030684755.1. Taxonomy (GTDB): domain Bacteria; phylum Pseudomonadota; class Gammaproteobacteria; order Burkholderiales; family Burkholderiaceae_C; genus Hydrogenophaga. Next base: position 4,663 of record JAUXXN010000428.1, on the reverse strand, counting down.
GCACGCCTTTCCCCGACCACCTTGGGTTGGTCGCTGCAACTGCCTCGCCCTGAACACCTGATAGAGATGGATTTATGGCCCGCCGCATCATGCTGATCGACGACTACGAGAGTGATTTGCTGTTCACACGCCTGATGCTGGAGCGCTGCGACCAGCACTACGAGGTGTTGGAATACGACTCGGCACTGGAGGCCCTGCAATACCTGCAAAGCAACCCGTTACACGGCATTTCCTTGATCCTGCTCGACATCAACATGCCTGGTATGGATGGCTTCGAGTTTCTGGAGGTCTATGAAAACCTTGCTGACGGCAAACAGGCCGAAGCTGTGGTGGTCATGCTCACCTCGTCCCCCGACCCACGAGACCGCGCCCGCGCCGAGGCTTTCGGGTCGGTGCGTGGTTACATCACCAAGCCCATTGACAAGGCGACCGCCAGTGGCTTGATGAACTTCATCGGTCAAAACTGAGCAGGCCTGCGGTGATGGCAGCGGTCTTCCCTCTGCGAAGCACCATCGGGCGGTTCGCGCTCGGCTGGTGTTTGCTGAGTTTTCCCGCCTGGGACGCCGCCCCAGCCAACCCTCTGCCCCAAGACCCACCCGCTCTGCGGTTGGCGGTGGAGCGCGACTACCCGCCGTTTGTCTTTGTCGGCCCCAACCTGCAGACTCAAGGCTTGTCCATCGACATGCTTCGGCTGGTGCAAGAAACCACGGGCTTGCGCGTGGCGGAACAGCCCGCAGCCCCCCTGGAAACCCTGTTGTCCGACCTGCGCCAGGGCAAGGCCGACCTCATCACGTCGCTGCGCCCCACACCCGAACGCGCCGAATTCCTGGAGTTCACACGGCCTTACATCCAAGTGCCCGCCATTTTGGTGGTGCGCTCTGGCCATGCCCCACTGACCACAGCCAAAGCGCTGACGGCCCTGCAAGGACGCCCTGTGGCCGTGGGCCATGGGTATGCCGTGGAAGCGGTTATGCGCAAAAACCATCCACTGGTGGCGTGGCAAGCTGTGAGCGACGACACACAAGCCCTGAAAGGCGTGGCCGATGGCCGCTTTGAAGCCGCCGTGGCGGACGCGGCAAGCGTGTCCTACATCGTTCAAAACCATGAACTGAAAGGGCTGCACAGCGCGGGCCGTGTGGGTTTTGACTACGACCTCAGCTTTGGCATTCGACAAGGACAGCCGGGCTTGCGCGAGCGCATGGACGCAGGCATTCTGGCTGTTCCACGCCAGGAACGACAGGCCGTGATGGACCGCTGGCTGCAAGCCCTCGAAGCGGAGACGATGGGGCGCGCTCCGACGTGGCCTGCGGTGTTGGGCACGGGCCTGCTGGGTGGTGGCTTGTTGCTGCTGGGCTGGAAAGCCTGGCGCCCCACGGCAAAACCACCGCATGCCTGATCGTTTGAACCATTCAAGCCCTGTGCCCACGGCTCAAACCAGCGCCGGGGCACCGCGCATTCCACCCACATGGCGCTGGGTGCTGGCACTGGGCGTTTGCTACACGCTGACCGCGTTGGTTTCGCTGTACCTGTCCCGCCAACCCGGCAGCTTGGCCACCATCTGGTACGCCAACGCCGTGGCCATTGCCTGGGTTGCTTTCAGCCCTTGGCGGCTAGCCCCGTTGCTGGTGTTGGTCATGACCACAGGCAATGCCCTGGCCAACCTGATCATTGGTATCGACCCCTTTGACGCCCTGCTGTTTGTGCCAGCCAATGCCACCGAGGTGCTGCTGGGCGGCTGGCTGGTGCAACGGGCTGGGTTGACCCAGACCGGCATCACCACCCCCAAACGCTTGCTCGCCTTGCTGGCCTATGGTGGACTGCTGCCGCTGCTGGTGGGCGCCACGCTGGGCGCACTGCTCCTGTCGTTGGCGGGCGTGGGCACGCTGGCAGATGTCTGGCGGGTCTGGTTCGAGGGCTCGATGATTGGACTGGTGTCCATGTTGCCCTTGGCCTTTGTGTTGCTGGGCGGTTGGACACAAAGGCAACCACGTCAGCTGTGGCAGGCGAAGTTGCTCGCGCTGCTGATGGTGGCCGTGGGCATCACGGTGCTCAGCATGGCCTATCTCCCCTTCCCCTTTGTGTACGTCGTCATGCCCCTGCTGATAGCGGCCATGCTGCTGCCGCTGGCGGGCGCGCTGCTGGTCACGCTGGCTGCATCCATCACCATCGCCAGCATGCAGGCGCTGGGCATTCTGGTACTGCCGCCCGTCACGGCCACCTGGCAACAAGGGTTCTTCTATATGGCCTATGCCGCAGCCTTGGTGCCCGCCCAAGTACTGGCCGCCGCCCTCGCCGAACTGCGCGAAAGCCACGCCCAGCTGGAACAAAAAACCGCCGAACTCAAGCGTGCCAACGAAGGGCTGCAACAATTCGTCCGCATTGCCTCGCACGATCTGCGCGAACCGCTCAACACCGTGGTTCAGTTCACGGATCTGCTGGCGTCTGACTATGGCCCGGAACTCCCGCCGAGCGGCCAGCGCTACCTGAAACTGGTGCACCAAGCCGGCACGCGCATGCGCACCCTGCTGGACGACGTGCTGCGCTTCGCCAGGCTCCAAGCCGACGAAACCGAGGCCCCTTTGCCCGTGTCGCTGGACCAAACCATGAACGAGCTGCGCGACGCCTTGGCCGCGCGCCTGCAAACGACCCAGGCGGAGCTGACCGTCGGCCCTCTGCCGGTGGTGCTGGGCCACGCCAGCCTGCTGTCGCTGTTGTTTCAGAACCTCATGGGCAACGCACTGAAGTTTGTGCCACCTGGCCGTGCGCCGCGCATCGCCATCACCGCACAGACCGCCGATGGCTTTGCCTGTGTGACGGTGGCCGACAACGGCATTGGCATTGCGGCGCACGAAATTGACAAGCTGTTTCAACCCTTTCAGCGCCTGCGCCTGCGGCGGGAATACGAGGGCAACGGGCTCGGCCTCTCGCTGTGCCAGCAAATTGCCCACATCCATGGTGGCAACATCAGCGTCAGTTCGGTACCGGGCGATGGCACGCGGTTCGTGGTGAAACTGCCGCTGGCTTACAACGCCCGCTCAGACAACAAGCCCGAGCGGCTCGAATAGCGCACCCGGCTGTCTTGTTCTTCCACCTCCAAGCGGGCGCTGCGTCGGCCATACACCGCGTCCTTGAGCCACTGCAGTTCGGCGTCCAGCTGTTCGGCGGTGGTCAGCGTACAAGCCCATACACGGGCGTCGGCGTCCCAGCGGTAGCCGCGCTCTTTCAACAGGTCTTTGGACTCAAACGGCGAACCCGTGGCGCGCAGCTTGAAGCTGGGCGACGCCGCTGCCGCCCACAACAGCGCCAAGCCGGTGCGGGCGTCGCTGCCCACCGGGCGGGTCAACACCTGCAGCAGGGCGTGGCAGTCCACCTGGGCGCGGTGGGCATCGTAAAACCAGCCCTGGTCCTGCGCCAGCGAACTCAGCTTGGACGAGCCCGCACCAGCGGCTTTCCAGTCGATATCGGCAAACGAACAGGCCCAAGCTTTCTCTGCAAAACCAGGAAACCGCGCCTCCACAAAGGGCCGGTCAAAACCCGCGTTGTGCGCCACCACCAGGTCGGCCTGGGCCACCAGGGCGGCTACCTGCGCATCGTCCAGGCGCTGGCCTTTCACCATGTCGTCGTTGATGCCGGTCACCTGCTGCGCCACGGCGGGAATGGGCATGCCCGGGTCTTCAAAGCCTTCAAAAACGGTCACTGGCCCAAACGGCAAGCCGGTGGCGGTGTCCATCTGAACCAGCAGCATGGCCAGTTCAATGATCTTGTCGCTGCGGTGCTGCAAGCCGGTGGTTTCGGTGTCCAGCACCAGCACCCGCTGCACGCCCGCATCCACCGCACTCAGAGGGCGGGGGCCAAAGTCCATGATCGGCACCAAGCGGCGCAACACCCGGAAATCGGGGTGCGCCTCCAGCGTGCGCGCCAGGGCTTCAAAGTCCACTGCGTGGGCGGGTGTGTTAGCGGGAGCGACTGCGGAGGGAACATCAACCTCGTCCTCCAGCGGAGCGTCGAAGTTAAAACTGGCCTGTGTCATTCGACGGTTGCTTTCTTGGCGAAATAGGGGAGCTTGTGGAGCGGGACGAACGGGCATGGTTGCCGTGCAGTGCATCGCCCGGAGCCGGTGGGATTCTACGGAGATGCACCGGCCCTGGACACGAAGACCACCAGGCACTTGAACCGGACCCAGACCCCAGCCACTCCGGCAAGCCAACACGCAGGCACCGCTCTTCATATTCCGACTATATTTGTCAACTATGACCCAACCCCTCACATCCACACCACCCAGCCCCAAAACCTCCACCGACAAAAACAAGATCCGCTTCTTGTTGCTCGAAGGCATTCACCCGTCGGCCGTGGCGGTGCTGCGCGCGGCGGGTTACAGCCAGATCGAAAGCCTGCCTGGCGCCCTGCCCGACGACGAGCTGAAAGCCAAGATCGCCGACGCGCATTTCGTCGGCATCCGCTCGCGCACCCAGCTCACCGCCGAGGTGCTGAGCCACGCCCACCGCCTCGCCGCTGTGGGCTGCTTTTGCATCGGCACCAACCAAGTGGACCTGGCCGCCGCCCGCGAACGTGGCATTGCGGTGTTCAACGCGCCGTTTTCCAACACCCGCTCGGTGGCCGAGCTGGTGTTGGCCGAAGCCATCTTGCTGATGCGCGGCATCCC
>JAUXXN010000425.1 GCA_030684755.1 Hydrogenophaga sp. | reverse complement strand
AAACGTGTTTTTAACCACAAAACACGCCATGAAGACCCTGACATCTCCAGCCATCGTCCAAGCCCGTCTGCCCCTGCACCGCTTCGCCGCTTCGGTCGTGATGGTGGCCGTGCTCGCCGCTTGCGGTGGCGGCGACGACCCCATCCTCCCGGTCGTTGAAACGCCCAAGCCCGTGGTTGAAGCCACGCCCATCGGCCTCAAGCTGGAAAAAATTGGCACGCACGAAACCGGCAAATACTTGGTGAGCGCCGCCGAAATCCCCGCATTTGATGCCGCCAGCAAGCGCCTGTTCGTGGTGAACGCCCTGGACGGTGCCATCGACGTGATCGACCTGAGCGACCCCACCAAACCCAAATTCATCAGCCAGCTCAAGTCCGATGGCGTGCTGGCGGGCTCTTCCATCAACAGCGTGGCCGTGCAAAACGGCATGGTGGCTGTGGCCATTCAGGCCGCTGTCAAAACCGACGCTGGCCGCATGGCGCTCTACCGCGCCAGCGACCTGACCCTGCTGGGCTCGGCCACCGTCGGCGCGCTGCCCGACATGCTCATCTTCACGCCCGACGGCAAAACCGTGTTGACCGCCAACGAAGGCGAACCCAGCGACGACTACCAGATCGACCCCGAAGGCAGCATCAGCATCATCGACATCAGCAACCCCGCCAGCATGGTGGTACGAACCGCAGGCTTCGGCGCCTACAACGGCAAAGAAGCCGAGCTGCGCGCCAAGGGCGTGCGCATTTACGGACCTGGCGCCTCGGCCTCGAAAGACCTTGAGCCCGAGTACATCGCCGTTTCAGCCGACGGCAAAACCGCCTGGGTCACACTGCAAGAAAACAACGCCCTGGCCAAAGTGGACATTGCCACCGCCACCGTCACCGACATCCTGCCGCTGGGCTTCAAAGACCATGGCAAAGCTGGCAACGAGCTGGATGTGTCAGACAACGACGGCAAGACCATCAACATCAAAACCTGGCCCGGCGTACACGGTATGTACCAACCCGACGCCATGACGTCGTACACCGTGGGCGGCAAAACCTATTTGGTGACGGCCAACGAAGGCGACGCCCGCGCCTGGGGTGAAGACAACCCGCTCTACTGGGGTACAAAAGCCAGCGGAGCAACCCCAGCAGTCCCAGGCGACGCCAACAAAGGCTTTGTGGAAGAGTTCCGCGTCAAGCACCTGATCAACAAAAGCGGTTGGAGCGGTCGCGAATTCGACGACCTGCCCCCACAGCTCAAAGCCATGGCTGCGGGCGCCCTGCTCAACCCCGCCACGTTTGGCTACTGCGGCGCCATTGACGGCGATCCCAAAGGTTGCCGCGACGACGCCCAGCTGGGCCGCCTGAACATCACCTGGACCATGGGCTACCAGACCAACGCCGACGGATCACCCAAAAAGTTCACCGCCGCTGGCGTAGAGAGCGCAACAGGCGACCGCCTCATGTACGACAAGCTCTACAGCTACGGTGCGCGCTCGTTCAGCATCTGGGACGAAAACGGCAAACAGATTTGGGATTCAGGCTCAGAAATTGAGAAGTTCTTGGCCAGCGCCGACTGCAAACTCGGCAGCAAGCGCGATATCCCTTGCGCCGACTACTTCAACAGCGGCCACAACGAAGGCGATGCCAAAGACAGCCGCAGCGACGCCAAAGGCCCTGAGCCCGAAGGCGTGGTCGTGGGCACCATCGGCAGCAGAAGCTTTGCCTTCATCGGCCTGGAGCGCATGGGCGGCGTGCTGGTGTACGACATCACCAACCCCTTCGCACCTTCACGCGTGGACTACCTCAACCCCCGCGATGAGTGGGTGAATAAACCCAGTGATGAAGCTGCTGCCATTCCCAGCCGCCTGTCCGCCATCGGCGACCTCGGCCCAGAAGGCCTGGTGTTTGTGCCCGCAGCCCAGTCGCCCAACGGCAAACCGCTGCTGATTGTGGGCAACGAAGTCAGCGGCACCACCGCCGTGATGCAGCTCAACCTGACCTACTGATCCATCCACCCCAGGCGCTCAGCGCCGCTTGCCACACGGGTCGGGCCGCCACACGGCACCCGACCCGCCACGAGCCGGGCCCAGACCCACCGTCTGGCTGCCCGGCTCATTGCTTTTAAACGCAGCACCGCAGCCCGGCCGCTATGGGCCACGCCCTAGAATGCTTGAATGAGCCAGAACACCACCCCCAACGCCCCCAAAAACAAACCAGCAGCCCCCGCCAGCGAAGCGGCCGGCGAGCACAAAGTCAGCAACTTCCTGCGCCAGATCATTGAAAAAGACCTTGAACAAGGCACCTACAGCCAGCGCCGCTGGGCTGGCACCCCCGGCGACGCCACCCACCACGCCGCAGGCCAGCCCGACCCCGCCAACATCCGCACCCGCTTCCACCCCGAGCCCAACGGCTACCTGCATGTGGGCCACGCCAAAAGCATCTGCCTGAACTTTGGCCTG
>JAUXXN010000486.1 GCA_030684755.1 Hydrogenophaga sp. | reverse complement strand
CGCGCTCGCCGGTGGCTTCGGGCTCGTTTTTGCTCATGGCGTCTGCCGCCAGACGGATCATGTTGAAACTGCCCACCAAGTTGACCATGATGGTCTTGGTGTACAGGCCCAGGTTGTGGGGGCCGTTTTTGCCGACGGTTTTTTCAGCCGGTGCAATGCCGGCGCAGTTGATCAGCCCCATGAGTTTGCCCAGCGACACCGCCTTCGCCACCACGGCTTGGCCGTCGGCTTCGTTGCTGACGTCGCATTTCACAAACGCGCCGCCGATGTCTTGGGCCACTGCCTCGCCTTTTTCGGTTTGCATGTCGGCAATGACCACGGTGCCTCCGTTGGCCGCCAGCATGCGCGCCGTGCCCTCGCCGAGCCCTGATGCGCCGCCGGTGACGATGAATACCTTGCCTGCAATGTTCATGATGTGCTCCTCGTTGAGTGGATTGACGTTGACGTAAACGTCAATTATGGCCCACAAAAAAGCCCGCGAGCAGCGGGCCAGAGAGTGCGCAGGGGACGCCCCCACGGGGCACAGCGAAACCTGCTCCGTCGGGCCGCCCCTGCTGCCCCCTAAAGGGGGTGACGCGCCGCAGGCGCGGCGTGGGGGTGGATTTACCGATACCCCACGCGGTCCAGCATTTGCTGCACCTTGGTCATGTTTTTGGCCACGACGCCCAGCGGAATGTTTTCGGTCTTGAAGTTGTCACCGCCCATGGCCTTGATGGCGGGGTTGTCCACCTTCACGCCTTTGGCCGCCGGGAACTCGTTGTTGCCGTTGGCAAAGTAGTCTTGTGCAAACGGGCTGGCCAGAAATTCCATGAACTGGATGGCGTGGTCGCGGTGCTTGGCGTGTTTGGCCACAGCAGCTCCGGCAATGTTCACGTGGGTGCCGCTGGTGCCTTGGTTCGGGAACACGATGCGTACCTTTTCCATCACAGCGCGGTCTTCGGGCTTGGTGGACTTCATCAGCCGGGCCACATAGTAGGTGTTGGTCAGCGCCACACCGCATTCGCCCGAAGCCACCGCCTTGACTTGGTCGGTATCGCCACCCTTGGGCGCTCGCGCCATGTTGGTCACCATGCCCTTGAGCCAAGCCTCACCTGGGACATCGCCCAGGCGTTCGACCACGGTGGCAAACAGCGAGAGGTTGTAGGGGTGTGAACCCGAGCGGGTGCAAACCAGACCTTTGAGTTTGGGGTCGGCCAGTTGCTCGTAGGTGGCCACGTCTGCGCCCTTCACGCGCAGTGGGTCGTACACGATGACGCGGGCGCGGGTGGAAAAACCGGTCCAGGTCACGCCGTCTGCGGTGGGTGTTGCGCGCAAGTTGGCCGGAATAGCTGCGTCCAGCTTGGCCGACTTGATGGGCTGAAACAAACCTTGGCTGTCGGCAGAGGCCATGCGGGCCGCGTCCACCAGCAAAATGACATCAGCGGGCGAGGCGGCGCCTTCGGCACGCAGGCGGGCCACAATACCGGCGTCGTCGGCGTCCACACGGTTGATCTTGATGCCGGTGGTTTTGCTGAAAGTGTCGTACATCACCTCATCGGTCTGGTAATGGCGCGCAGAGTACAGGTTGAGTACCTTGTCTTGTGCTGCCGCTTGGGTCTGCACGCCCAGGCTGATCGCCAGTACAGACAGAATTGTTGAGAGTTTGCCAAGTTTTTTCATGGAGGACTTTCCTGATTGAAGTTGCTGACAGTTGCAGTTCCTTGGGTCTCGTACCGACTTCTGGCCCGACTGCGTGTTTAAATATTGGCATGATGTTAACACAAACGCGAATGGTTCTTAATAAGTATTGCATTGGCGCTTTCACCGCCTTGACCTTGGCGGTGCTGGCTGGTTGCAGCAGCGTGCCAACCAGTACACAGGGGCCTGTTGCGGTGCCTGTCGTGCCTCCGGTTGTGGCCGAACCCGCTCGCCGACCCCCACGGTTGGGCCTGGCCTTGGGCGGCGGGGCAGCGCGCGGCTTTGCGCATGTGGGTGTCATTCAGGTGCTGGAGCAGCACGGTATACGCCCCCATGTGGTGGTCGGTACATCGGCGGGCAGCCTGGTGGCGACCTTGTATGCCAGCGGCAAAAACGCTGCCGAGCTTGAGCGCGTGGCCCTGACCATGGAAGAGGCGACCCTGACCGACTGGTCCTTGCCGATCATGGGGCGCGGCATGCTGCGGGGCGAAGCGCTGGCACGCTACGTGCGCCAAGCTGTCGATGGTCGTCTGATCGAAAACATGAGCCTGCCCCTGGGCATTCTGGCAACCGATCTGAGTACCGGGCAGGGTGTGTTGTTTCGGCGCGGTGACGCGGCGCAGGCCGTGCGTGCTTCCAGCGCTGTGCCCGGGGTCTTCACACCGGTCAACATTTCAGGGCGCGATTATGTGGACGGCGGTCTGGTGGCACCGGTGCCGGTGAGCCATGCGCGGGCTATGGGAGCCGAGGTGGTGTTGGCTGTGGACATTTCAAGCGACCCGCAAGGCAACGATGCCAATGGACTGCTGAAACTGCTGTTGCAAACCACGGCCATCATGGGGCAGACGATCAACCGGCACGAACTGGCCAGTGCCGAAGTGGTGCTGCGGCCCGCCTTGTCGGGCGTGGGCAGTGCCGACTTCACGTCGCGCCAGCGCTCCATTGAAGCGGGCCGAGCAGCCATGCAGGCCGCCATGCCGCGTTTGCGGGCCGAGTTGGCCAAGCTCAGGCCGTTGTAGGCCGCTCGCGGCAGATCAAAAAAAAGCCCTCACTTTGCAGCGAGGGCTTAAGGGGTCCGATGAAATCGAATTTCGAAAAGGACCCGAGGAGACAACCAGAAAAAAACAGACCTGGGTTCAAGTGCCGCTTTTAGAGGCTACGCACATCGTGCTGGGAGTCAACTGTGTTTGCCTTGAGAGACATCAAGCGGTTGAATCAACCCCACGATGGCAGCTCAATTCAGCGCTTCTTGGCAGTCGTCTTGGCTGCGGTCACAGCCGAAGATGTCACGGTGTTGAAGTTGGCTTCGGCCATTTCGGTGGCTTGCTTAACAGCCTTCTGAACCGATTCCATGGCGTTGTTGGCGGCAGACACTGCGCTCTTCATCACGGCCACAGCGGTTTCGGAACCAGCCGGTGCGTTCTTGGAAGCGTTGTCCACAACCGACATGAATTTCTGTTGTGCTTCGTTGGCTTGGGCTTCAGCGGCCTTGCCGAATTCGGCGGTGGTGCCCGAAGCGATGTCGTACAGGTGGCGGCTGTAAGCTGCGGTCTTTTCGGCCAGAGGCTGCATCAGGCTGGCTTGCAGCGTGAGCAATTCTTGAGCGTCTTTCACGCTCAGCATGGCCTGGGTGCTGTTGGCAGACTCAGACAGGGCAGCCTTGGTGGCTTGCACGTTGAGTTCAATCAGCTTTTCCACGCCTTCGAAAGCTTTTTGGGTCAGACCAAAAATGGTCTCAATGTTGGCTTTTTGGGCTGCAACGATTTGTTCTGCGGTCAACATATTCATACTCCTTACTTTAAAAAAAGATGTAGTTGAAGGCTGCTGGGAACATGGCGCTGTCTGGACGCTTTTGTTGTTGTTCGCTTTGCTGCACTGCAACATGGCCTCAATTATAGAGATAACGGTCAGCCATGCAAGTATTTTTTGTTGCGCTGCAACATATTAGGCGCTGCCTCCTAAAACCGTGCCATGCCGCTGCGGTTTCAAAGGGTTGACACAATCAATGTTTTGAATCTAGTCATTTGGCCCGCACGTGCACGCTTTCTACGCCGACCATTTCGTGTTGCCCCTGCCCACCGGGCACCGCTTTCCCATGGCCAAGTACGCCCGCCTGCGGGAGCGCCTGCGCGGCGAGCTGCCGCAGGTGCAAATGCACGAGGCCCTGGCCGCCAGTGACGGCGAACTGGCCTTGGTACACACCCCGCCCTACATCGACGCGGTACGCCAGGGCACGCTGAGCGCGGCGGCACAACGCGAAATCGGCTTCCCCTGGAGCCCGGCCATGGCCGAGCGGGCCCGCCGCTCGGTGGGGGCCACGTTGCAGGCCTGCCGTAGCGCCATGGGCGGGGCCGGTTTGTCGGCCAATTTGGCGGGCGGCACCCACCACGCCTACGCCGACAAGGGCAGTGGTTTCTGTGTGTTCAACGACGCTGCCGTGGCGGCCCGGCTCATGCAGGCTGAACACGCACGCAGCCACCGGGCGCGCGGGCCCTTGCAGGTGGTCATCGTGGACTTGGACGTGCACCAGGGCAACGGCACCGCGCGCATTTTTGCCAACGACCCGTCGGTGTTCACGCTGTCGCTGCACGGCGCCAAGAATTTTCCGTTTCGCAAAGAGCCGAGCGACCTGGATGTGGAGTTGCCAGACGGCTGCGACGATGCGACCTACCTGGAGGCGCTGGAACGGGCGCTGGACGAACTGGGCCAGCGGTTTGAGCCGGGCCTGGTGATTTACCTGGCCGGCGCAGACCCTCACGAGGGCGACCGCCTGGGGAGGCTGAAGCTGAGCTACGACGGCATGGAGGCGCGCGACCGACGCGTGATGGACTGGGCCTGGCAGCGCCGTTTGCCACTGGCTTTCACCATGGCCGGCGGCTATGGCCACGACATGGAGACCACGGTGCAAGTGCAGATGCACACCTACCGCACCGCGCTGGCCTACCACCAGCGCTGGCAGGCGCTGCCGCCCGCAATGCCACACACCGAGGCGACAGCGCTACCTGCCGCACACTGGCACAATGCCGCGCCATGAGCCCAGCAGCACCGACCAACCGCCCGCAAGCCCACCCGCGCAGCCACTACCGGGTGTTTCGCCGCATTGGCACCCGCTGGGCCGACAACGACGTCTATGGCCACGTCAACAACGTGGTGTACTACAGCTGGTTTGACACCGCGGTCAACGCCCATCTGATCGAGCAGGGCGCGCTGGACATCCACGCCGGCCCGGTGATCGGGCTGGTGATCGAGACCCAGTGCAACTACTTTGCGCCGCTGGCTTTTCCACAAACCGTGGAGGCCGGCCTGCGCGTGGCGCATCTGGGAACGTCCAGCGTG
>JAUXXN010000403.1 GCA_030684755.1 Hydrogenophaga sp. | reverse complement strand
CGACGCCCGGCTGGACCGCGCCGCACACGAAGCCGCCCGCCAAGCCAAAACCGAACAACTGGGGCAGCAGCGACTGGAACAAAGCCATCTCGCCAGCCGCGAGCAAGCCGTGCAGCAGCGCATGGCCCAGCGCCTGGCCGACTGGCACACCCTGGCTCGCACCTGCGGCCTGCCCGAACTGCCGCTGGACATGGCCCCGGTTTGGCTGCAACAGCGCCAGCGCGTGCTGGCGCTGCACGCCGAACACAGCCAAGTTTCGCAACAGCAAGCCACCCAAACCCAAGAAGCCGCACGCATCCAGCACGCACTGTGGGCGCTGCTGAACCCAGACGCTAGCGCAGAACCCGACAGCACGCCCGCCGCCCCCGAACTGGCCGAATGCCTGCGGCGCGCCCGCGCCCTCATCACCCAAGCCGAACAAGCCCAAGGCCAGCGCAACAGCCTGCAACAGCAACAGCACGAAGCCCAAACCCGCTGGATCGGTCTGCAAACCCAGTTGCAAGCCGCCCAAACCGCTTGGCAAGACTGGGAACAACCCTGGCAAGCCGCACTGGCCGCCGCAGGCTACCCCGCCACCGCGCTGGCCGACCAAGTCGAAGCCGACCTGGACACCCTGCAAGAGATCGACCGCTTGCTGGGCCGCATCCGCAGCATCCGCAGCGAACGCATTGAAAACATGCAGGCCGACCTGAACGGCTTGGCCAACACCGCCCAAACCCTGGCCGCCCAACTGCTGCCCGAACTGGACCCCGAACAGGTCCAACAAAACCCCGAACACACCGCCCAAACCCTCGCCAGCCGCTTGGCCCTGGCCCAACAAGCCGCAGCCACCGCCGCCGAGCTGCAAGACAACTTGCAACGCAGCCAAGCCGAACTGGCCGCTGCCCAACGCCAACAACACGCGGTGCAAGCCCGACTCGCCCCCTTGATGAGCGCTGCTGGCTTGCCAAACGACCACAGCCACGGACACGAATCGGACAAAGCCCTAGACGCCCTCGCCAGCGCCATCGAACAATCCGACCAGCGCCGCCAAGCGCAGCGCAACATCCAAGCCACCGAGACCGCCCTGGCCCAAGCCGCCGACGGCCTGCCGCTGGACGGGCTGCGCCAAGACATCGCCGCCATCGGCCCCGACGAACTCAAAGCCCAGCTGGAACAACTCAGCCAACAAGCCAGCGCGGTGGTGGAAGAAATTGCCGCGCACAGCAACCGCCACGGCACCCAAAAAACCGCTTTCGACGCCCTCGACGGCACCGACAGCGCCGCCCTTGCCGAAGCGCGCCGCCAAGAAGCCCTGGCCGCCATGGGCGACGCCGCCGAGCGCTACCTGAAACTGCACACCGCCGCGCGCCTGCTGAAATGGTCGATGGAGAAATTTCGCGAAACCAAACAAGGCCCCATGCTCGCCAA
>JAUXXN010000400.1 GCA_030684755.1 Hydrogenophaga sp. | reverse complement strand
TTGGCGATCGTCGCTGGCCAGCACATCGGCCACGATGCGGTTCACCCGGGGCTCGCGCAGCTTGTCGCTCAGCGCGTCCAGGTGCGTGGTGCGGCTGTAGATCAGGCGTTCGCGGGCGGCTTTGTAGCGCTCTAGGGTGATGGATGTGGATCGGTCACGCGCTGCCTTGTCTTCCCAGGTGCATTCGTAGCCCAGCGCGTTCACCAGCCAGGGCTGGCCCTCGGTGTCGGCCCAGAGTTCGGGCCAGATGGCCGGGTCAAAGGTTTGGCCGCATTCTTGGGTGTGCTGCTGCCACAGGGCTTGGGTTTCCTCAGCGGTCAAACTGCCCAAGCGCAAGGACTTGGCCTTGATGTTGAACGAGCTGCCCCCGGTGATGATTTCGTGGTGTTCGGTGTGCATGCGGTAGTCGCGCACATCGCGCACGCCGCACAAAATGATGGTTTGCGGGAACGCGCCGGGGCGCTGGGCGTAGCCCGAGCGAATCTGGCGCAGCAGTGAGATGAGGGTGTCACCCACCAGCGCGTCCACCTCGTCGAGCAACAGCACGGTGGGCCGGGGTTGTTCGGGCTGTTGCGGGTCGTGCTGCGACCAATGCGCCAGCAGGGAGGCGAAGCGGTCGGTGGCGGGGGCCGTCGCGCCGTCGCCGTGGTACAGCCACTGCGCCAGGGCCGTATCTTGCAAATAGAACTTGGCGGCATTGGTCATGGCGCTGCAGACGGCGGCCACACCGGCTTCGACGTTGCCGCGCGCGGCCTGCGCGGCTTCAATGTTCACATACAGCGTGCGGTAGGTGGTTTGCTCGTTCAGGCGCTGCATGAGCGCCAGCAGGCAAGTGGTTTTGCCGGTTTGGCGCGGGGCGTGCAACACAAAATAGCGTTTGTCGGCAATCAGGCTTTCGATATCTTCAATGTCGATGCGCACCAGCGGGTCGATCATGAAATGGTCTTCGGCAATGCTGGGGCCTGCGGTGTTATTTTTTCATGCGCCCAATCATCCTCGTTATGGCATTGCCAGCCCGATGCTGGCCATCAACCGGTGTTCCCCACCGGGCGCCACCGTGACCACTTCGTTGGCTGCGTTGGCGGTTTCCACGCACACGAAATGGCGCTCGCCCCCGCTGGGCAGGTCGGCCATGCGGGCAGCCACGGCTGCGCCCGGGTTCCACACCACGGCGGTTTGGCTGCCGGTGCTGGCGATGCTCAGCGTGCGTTGCCCGGCCCGGTCTTGCAGCGCCAGTTCAGCGGGTGCGCCGGTGTAAATGCGGTCCACTTCACCCTCAAAACGCACACCGCCCGCCTGTTGGCGCAGCACGCCGTGGGCGCCGGTGGCGTTGTCGATGTAGGTACAGCCGTCCAGCCCGGTCACCGTGGCCTGCGCGCTGTCGCTCACCGCGAAGTAGCTGTGCAGCGCCTGTGTGATGTCAAACGGCGCTGTGCCGGTGTTGCGGGTGGTCAAGACCAGCTCCAGCGTGGCGCCTAGGGTGATGTTCAGCGTCAGCTCGAAAGCGTGCGGCCACAGGGTTCGGGTGTCGGGTTCGTCCGTTAGGCCCAGCGTGATGTGCGTTTCGCCGTTGGGCGTGTGGCCCGTGGCCAGCAGCGACCACAGCCGGGTGCGCGCAAAACCGTGGTTGGGTCGGCCCAGCGCTTGCGGATCGGGGCCAAACCAAGGCCAGCACAACGGCACACCGCCCCGAATGGCTTTGCCGAGTTGGTAGACCGCTTGTTCGCTCAAAAACAGCAGGTCGGTGTGCGCGTGGGGCCGAAACGACAGCACCTGGCCACCGTACAGCGAAATGCACGCTTGCGCGTGGGCGTTGTGGACGTGGATGAAGGGCAGGCCACCCGGTCCGGCGTCAAACCACAGTTGGCCGGGCTGTCCGTGGGTGGCGTTTAGGCCGTCGAGCAAGTGGGTTGCAAATGCGTTCATTAACCTATCATCCTTTTGGCTCGTTACAACCCCGCAAAGTTCGGTCAGTGTCTGGTCAGTGAGGCCAGCTTCCGTTCTTGCAACTGTTGACTTTTCGATCCTGATTCACCCTTCACTCGAAGGAAATTGGTACAGCAGACCCTTTACAGGAATCGGCTCCAGCGGATACGCGTTCCAGCGCTCCCGGTGGCGTTGCCGCTGGTGGTGCATGTGCCGCCCATGCAAGGCAACAGGCCCGGGGTGAAGGTGCTTGGAATGTTGCGCAAATCGATGGTGGTGCTGCCGCGCCACGTGGTGGTGGTGCCGGCAGAGGAGCGCAAATTGGCGACCTGCACCGAACCCACTACGGTGGTGTTGCCGGTCGTGTCCAGAATGTTGCCTGCGATCACGTTGCCGTAAATGGCGTTGGATGCACCCAGGGAAATGTCCCCACCCACATACATTCCGCTGGCATTGACCCCACCCGCCATGAGCGCCGTGTTGCCAATCGCATTGGGAAGATACGTGCCATCTGCTTGGCAGAGGTCGCTGGGCTTGAGTCCAGACAGCCTGAAATCGACCGTGATGCCATACGGGCTGGCGCTGCGGCTGTCCGTGCACACCGGGGTGTAGCCGGCGTAGTTGGGTGAAAAAATCTTCAGGCTACCGCTGGTCTCGATGTTGCCGGTAGCCAGAAACGTGTTGATGTAAGTGCCGTTGCTGACGTTCAGGTTGCCATCGAACCAGGCCACGCCAGGCGCCATGGACTGGCCGTTCAGCGTCCATTTGGTGGTTCCTGCGTTGTAAGAGAAGCACCCATTGTATTGACTGCTCCCTTGGCACAAGGTGCGGTAGGGCAAGGTCGGCTCGGTGCAAATTCCGCTATCGTTCACAGCCTCACACAGGTAATCCTTGTTGCCACGGGCGAGTTCTGGTTGATCCCATTTGTAGCTGTAATCGCCTAAATAATATGTTCCGCTAACTATGCCATCTACATTACGTACCGTCACCATGCGTTTGCCTGTGCCGACTTCTATTTCAAACACATAGTTGGCCGTTTCTTTGAGCAGAAACACGTCCACCGGCACTGATGGCTTGAAGACTGGGTTGACCACCGGCACGCTCACCACCGGGACATCCACCACCAAGCTGGTGTTGCGAGTGACATCTTGCTTAACTTTGGCCGACGCGCCGTTGGGCTCTCGCGACAGCGTGCCGCGCACTTCACCGTCGTTGACCACTTGATCTTTATCAAATACAAGATTGCCGCCCACACGCAAATTGCCCATCACACCGTTGGTGTTTGAATTGCTGGAAAGGGTGGTATTTCCCAAGGCGTTGAGCGTTTGTACCCTGCCATTGCCCGATAAACTTATATTTCCTCTGGCGTTCAAAGCCGTGTTGTTGTTGCCCGCGCTGTAAGCAATGTTGCCATTCGCATTCAATGTGCTGGCTGCCGTGCTGGAAGTCCAGTTGATATTGCCCTCGGTGGCTGCTGTACCTGTGATGCGCGCGCTGCCACCGCTGACAGTGATGTTCCCTTTGGTGCTGACCGTACCTGCCGAACCACCCGACAGCACGACGTTGCCGTTGGCCAGCACCGTGGTGATGCTGGTGTTGCCGCTCATGCTGACGTTCCCTTTGACTTCCGCATCACCTGTGACAGACGCGCTCCCTCCCATCGTCAAGTTGCCCAAGGTGCAGACTCGGTTGACCGAAATGGCCGCTGTGATGCTCATGTCTTCGGTTGAGCAGACGCGGTTGATGCCTTCGACACTGCCGCCCAGGTCCACGGTGCCTTTGACCATCAGGTTGGCATTGGTCCCGCCCAACACGCGTATGCTGCCCTTCAAATCGAGGTTGGAATTGATGTCGACCGTTCCGATGCTGGAAACAGACGGTGCTGGTGCTCCTGCGCTGGGTGGGGTGATTTCATAAACCAACTGCACCACCACCGCAGTTTGTACGCTGCGCCCAACCACGTTCACCACCAGCTGCCGCACGCCGCTGCCAGCATCGATGTTGTTGGTTACCTGGGCTTCAACACCTTGGACCCCGGTCAGGGTCAAGGCCCCGTTGGGGATGGCTTCAACCTCGGCGGTGGTTAGGCTATTCAAGTACTGCTGAACCAGCTCAGCGCCAGCCCAGGCCCTGGCCACGGCTTGGGTGTTGGTGTGCACCGTCAATTGTTGTTCTTGCGTGCCACGCATCGCGTGCAAACCTGCAGCCGTCAGCGCCAGCACGCCCAGCCCTGTCAGCACCACCATGAGCAGACTCACCACGCCGTGTTGGCGCTTGCGACGGGCTTCTGGCCTACGGGCTCTACTGGCTACCTGATTTGCGGTTGGACGATGACGGGGACTGGGACGTGCATGCGGCATGGTGAAATTCCCTGAAAAATTTTTTAACTTCAAAGTGGCGTCAACCCACGGCCCATCACTCGGTGATGTTGTAGATGCAAAAGCCATGGGTCAGTGGCAAACCCGCCAAGCTCACGCGGGCTTGAAATTGCACGAGCACGCCTTTGGGCAACGGTGTTGCCGGGTCATCGGTGCCCAAATAACAGGTGGGTGCTTGGGGTGTGAGGGTGATGGTGGGTAGGGGAATGTCTTCAGCCACCCGCTCGATTACAACCCCCGCCTGGGCAAACAAGCCCCCTGCGCCTGTGGGCGTCGGGGGGTCGATGGGGCACGGGGTCAGCGGCGGGTTGTTGAGCACCTCTAGACGCCCGGTTTCATTGGCAAGGCCGGCATTGGCGGTGGCCACGTAGCGCATCCCTGAACAAGACACCACGCCTGAGGCCATGTCGCGCCAGCGCCAACCGATGGCGTGGATTTGGCCGCCAGCGTTGGTGGTGCTTAGAAGATCGGTACCCCATTCGGGGGCGGTTAGTCCAAAGCCGGCTTGCTGCAGGTCAAGTTGCAGTGCCAGCAGTCCCAGGGAGAGTTGTCCATCCAGCGCACTGCGGGAGCGCACACCTGGTTCGGTGCTGGTGCCTTCGATTTGGCGAACCTGAGTCAGGTACAACGTGAACATAGCCAGCACGCTCAGCAAACCCAACGTCAGCCCCACCATGGTGGAGATGATGGTGACTCCGCGTTGCGTGGCGTGGGTGCCGTGCGGCGAACGGTGCGTGTGCATGGTGGTGGGATGGGAGGATGCGTTACAGCTTAGACATTGGCAACGGTGCAAGACGTGGGTTCGTCGTTTTGCGTCGCGCCCTCACGCAACACCACAGGACCGCTCATGCCCAAAGCGGTAGGCAAACACCCCACCAAAGTGAGTTGCACCTGCGGGACACTCACGCCGTTGACGGTGGTATTTACGCTGTAGCACAAGGCACTGACCGTCATGTCAACCTGTTGCGAAGTAGCGTTGCCGTAGGTCGTGAGTGCAATGGTGCTGGGCGCGCTCCAATCGGCGGTGCGTGAACCATCGGCGTTGCAAATCTGGCTTTTGGGGGTGGTTTGCAGCAGGGTGCGCAACTGGGCCGACACCAACTGCTGCGCAGTGCCTTCGCGTTGCATCACGGCGGCTTTGGTCATTACATACAGAGGACCCATGCCCAGAATCAGCACCATCAGCGTGGCGAGCATGGAGTCTATAAGTGCATCGCCCCGCTGATGGCATCGGCCCTTGACCGAGTTAATGAGGCGTTTTTTGGCGTTCAAAGTCCGCTGAGCCATGACATCTCCAAATACGCGTTGCCGCGTTTAATGCGCAATTCTTCAGGGTGGGTGCAGCTGACGCTGTTCAGACTGTGGGCCACAAAACGCCCCCACCGGTTGAAGGTCATACACGACCAAGGTACCGTTTCTCCCCCGGCATGAAACACACCGGTGGCGCTGCCGCCAGCGAGTTGCGTGGACCAAACAGGTACGGTTCCAACAGCACCGCAACTGCTGGGTAGAGCCGTGGCTGGACTGGCGGTGTTGTCAAACACATACACGCGCAACACCTGGTCGCTCCCCAAACACAACAGGGTGGCATTCGTGTTGCCCGTCAGAGCGCTGACGTTGCGCATGGCCAACGACTTGGCTTTGCGGTAACCGGTCGTTAACTGGTCACGGGCTTCGCGTCGATCAGCTTTGTGCAAAAAATCAGCAGACAAGTACGTTCCCATCCCGGCCGCAATGGCCAGCAAAGCCACCACAACCATCATCTCAACCAAGGTCAAGCCGCGCATGCGGTCCCCACGGCTGGATCGTTGGTGTTTGGGTTGGCTGTTCAGGGTGGGGCGAAGCTGGCAACCCAGCGTGCGGGGCAACCACAGAAGCAGGTTCACAACCAGCTCCCTGCGCCGTGACGGCAGCCCGTTGTCGAGCGGACATTGGCCTGTGTCAGGCTGATGTTGCAACCTGACATGGACCCCTGACCTTGCGCGGTGACGGTAAAGGTGGACGCGGAGGAAGCCGTGATCCTGAAATCGAAATCCTGTACTTTTGTCGCGGGCTGCCAACTCGTGAAAATAGCCTGCGTGGCGGCGGTGCTGGCTGTGGTGCTTGGGTAGGCCAGCACGCGCTGAAATCGGTTTTCCATTTGCAGTGCCAAGCCTGTCAGGTCGGACTGGACCGAGCGCATTTTTTGACGCTCGATGTAACCCGTGTAAGACGGCATAGCCACAGCCGCCAGCACAGCCACCACGGCTACCACGATCAACAATTCAATCAGCGTAAAGCCGCAGTGCGCTGTGGATTTTTTTGAGCCCAGCAGGGTGGCACCTTTCATATCGGTCTGTCTTTCTGTGGTGGTGTCATGGCAAACAGTGTATCGCGCTGGCGTTTAGGTTGCGTGCAAACCAAAGGGGTTGTGCTCTGTGCGGCCTGGCATGCTAGGCACTTTGAGCGCCAAAACCGGTGTCACACGTCTCAGTCGGCCAAGCTGAAATGAAAACTTATAACTTATACATCAGCGAATCCGTGGCAGCCGTGCAGATCAGGTGCCACTTTGCGCACTGGTCAAGGGACCAGTTTCAGCCCAGATAGGCAACCGCTGACATAAGGTAGTCGTGCACCTGTGGCGGTGCCACTGTCTGGGTTTTCACCCACCCTGCCGCAGAGCCCGCCGGTATTGCACCGCTTCGGCCACATGCCCCACGCCCACCGTCTCTGAGCCCGCCAGGTCGGCAATGGTGCGCGCCACGCGCAGCGCGCGGTGCGTGCTGCGGGCGCTCCAGCCCAGGCGGGCGGCGGCGGTGTTGAGAAACTTGAGGGCGGCGGGTTCGGGGTGCACGTGTTCGTCCAGCGCTTGGCCAGCTAGGGCTTGGTTGGTCTGGCCTTGGCGGGTGTGTGCACGGGCGCGGGCGGCTTGCACGCGCTCGCGCACGGAATCGCTGGGTTCACCGGCCACACCGTGCAGCAGATCACCGGGCGCCAAGGCGGGCACTTCCACATGCAGGTCAATGCGGTCGAGCAGCGGGCCGCTGAGCTTGCTCTGGTAACGGTTGATTTGGTCGGGCGTGCAGCGGCAGGCCTTGGTGGTGTGGCCCAGAAAGCCGCAGGGGCAGGGGTTCATGGCCGCCACGAGCTGGAAGCGGGCCGGGAATTCACTTTGCATGGCCGCTCGCGAAATGCGGATGTGGCCGCTTTCCAGGGGTTCGCGCAGGGCTTCGAGCGCTGCGCGGGGGAATTCTGGCAGCTCGTCGAGAAACAGCACGCCGTGGTGCGCCAGCGAGATTTCTCCTGGCCTCGGCGGTGAACCGCCACCCACCAGGGCCACAGCGCTGGCCGTGTGGTGCGGCGCGCAGGTGGGGCGCAGGCCCCAGCGTTCCAGATGGAATCGGCCAGCGAGTGAGGCCACAGCGGCCGATTCGAGCGCTTCTTGCGTGTCCATGGGCGGCAGCAAGCCGGCGAAGCGCTGCGCCAGCATGCTTTTGCCGGAGCCGGGCGGCCCCATCATCAGCACACTGTGGCCACCGGCAGCGGCAATTTCCAGGGCGCGTTTGGCAGCGGCCTGACCTTTCACGTCGGCCAGGTCGGCGTAGCGGGGGGGCTGGCCGAGTTGGGTAGGGGCCAGGCGCACCCAGCCGCCATCGTCGGGCGGTGCATCGGCTGGGGCGTTGGTGTTTTCGGGCAGAAAGTGGGCCACCACATCCAGCAGGCTGCGCGCGCGGTACACCTGGGCTTGTGGCACCAGGGCCGCTTCTTCGGCGCTGCCGGGCGGCAGCACCAGCCGGGTGTGTGCGGCGGTTTCTCCGGTGTCGGCGCGGTGAAGCGCCAGGCTCATGGCCAAAGCGCCGCGCACCGGGCGCAGTTCGCCGCCCAGCGAGAGTTCACCGGCAAACTCCCAACCGGCCAATCGAGCGGCGTCGATTTGCCCACTGGCGGCCAAGATGCCCACCGCAATCGGAAGATCGAACCGGCCCGAGTCTTTGGGCAGGTCGGCGGGGGCCAGGTTGACTGTGATGCGCTTGTTGCTCGGAAATTCGAGCCCGGAATTGGCGATGGCCGAGCGTACGCGTTCGCGCGCCTCTTTCACCTCGGTGTCGGCCAAGCCCACCAGGGTGAAGCTGGGCAACCCGTTGGCCAGATGGACCTCAACTTGGACCGGCCTTGCATCCAGGCCCAGCAAGGCGCGGCTGTGAACCAATGACAGACTCATCTGAAAAATCCCTGTTTTGGTGCATAACCCGACGCAGGTTGCTGGGAAGCGCCTCGTTTGGGTTTGCACTGATTTGGTGCGTGCGCTGTGGGTGTGACAACCGCCGAGCGCAACCATAAGCACCCATGATGGCACACCGCCCATCAGCGGTGGGCACATGTCTGGGGGGCGGAGGTGTTTTTATAGCTCCTGAAGGGTATTGAGGTGGGTGTGTTTCAAAAAGTTGGCACGGTCCGTGCTTCAAGGCAATAGCAATCAAATCCAACCCGTGGTGTGGGCCAGTCGGCCTGATCACCTTCCTGATCTAGAAGAGGAATCACAGCATGAAAATGGTCTCCGCCATCATCAAGCCGTTCAAACTGGACGAAGTGCGCGAAGCGCTGTCTGGCATGGGCGTGCAA
>JAUXXN010000392.1 GCA_030684755.1 Hydrogenophaga sp. | reverse complement strand
CTGGCCGTGCTGGGCGGCGCCTGGAGCGCCAACGACGAGCGGCCCACGCTGCGACAGGCCGAGGCGTTGATCCAAGAAGCCGATGCGCTGGGCATCCCGGTCATCGGCCATTGCTTGGGCGGCCAGCTCATGGCGCGTGCGTTCGGTGGGCGTGTGGAGCGCCAACCCCAGCCCGAAGTGGGCTGGTTGCCCATGCGCCACACCGGCAGCGAAACCTCCCGCGCCTGGCTGGGTGACGCACCCGACACCACGGTGTACCAATGGCACCAAGACAGTTTTGTGCAACTGCCAGCCGACGCGGAACTGTTGGCCTGCTCACCCGCCTGTGCCCACCAAGCGTTTGCTCTGCGCCAACACCTGGCCATGCAGTTCCACATCGAAATCACCCCCGCCAAAATAGCCGCCTGGCTGACCCACCCTGGCGAGGCCTACCCGCTGCATGTGCTGCTGCACCCCGACAGCGTGCAAGACCCCGCCCGCATGCACGCCGCCACCGCGCTGCACTTGGCGGGAAGCCAGGCCCTGGCTGCGCGTATTTATGGGGTTTGGCGCTCGCGTTGGGCAGTTCAGGCTTTGTGATGCGCTTGGCGCATCAACCTTTGTTTTCTGCAAAGCTGGTTGCCGTCTCTTAACCATCAACCCCGCCAAAAAGCTCAAGTGAAAAATACTGCCAATGGTTTATTCATTGGGTTGTGAGTTCACATCTTTTTGCCACCTGGCAATCAAGCGACGGCGCTCTATTGAAGCACCGTATTTCGCATAGTCATAATTAATGAGCTTGATTTTTTTGGTGTCAGGCATGCGTGGATCAATTTTGGAGTTCTTATTGCTGGGCAATTGATATTGTTTTGCTGCCAATCCGATCTGCTGCGCACTGGGGGTGAGCGCCCAATCATAGAACTTCTTTGCGGCCTCGGCGTTGGGTGAGCCTTTGACCAAGCTCATTGAGCCAATTTCAGCACCCGTACCTTCGCTAGGCGACACAGATTTCACCGGAAAATTGCGGACTGCATCACTGGTTACGTCGTGGATGAAGCTGATCGACACCGTGGTTTCGCCCCGAGCAGCGGCCTTTGCTGGTGCAGATCCAGAACGGGTGTACAGACTTACATTTTTGTGCAACCCTTTCAAGTATTCAAACGCCTTGTCTTCACCCATGATTTGTACCAACGTCGCGATCATGGTGTAGGCCGTGCCGCTGGATGCAGGATTGGCCACTTGTACTTCACCTTTGAGCCCGGGCTTGAGGAGATCGGACCAGCTTGTAGGCGGTGCTATGTTGAATCTTTCCAAACGCTCTGTGTTGTAGCCAAATCCCAAGGGTCCAAGGTAAACGCCTACGGTGCGGTAACCTGCATCAGCTGCCTGTTTTTGCGCCCAAGGGTGCAGATCTTTAAGTGCGTCAGATTTGTATTCTTGCGTGAGGCCTTGCTCGGCTGCAGTCAAATGTGGATCGCCAGTGCCGCCAAACCAGATGTCTGTTTTTGGGTTTTCCCGCTCAGCATTCAGTTGAGCCAATGCCTCGCCCGAAGTCTTTTGCACGATATTGACGTTGTGGCCGGACAATTTGGTGTAGACAGTGTGAATCAGGTCACACCAATCCGCTTGCACAGAGCAAATGATATTAACGGTTTGGGCCTGCGCCGCAGACGCTGCTAAACAAGCAGATGCAATGAGCGCTTTATGCCATTTATTCATGTATGACTCCAAAAAATATTTGAGAAACGAAGATGGCGAGAGGGCCTTGGTGCGCGCCTTTTTTGACGGTACTTGATTTCAACATCGCGATGCAGTTTCGGGGTAGTTTATAGCAACGGGTGCTGAAGACTCGCAATACAGATCCTTGCCCAACGAGGTTTGAAGCTGAGCAGCGTGTGTATTCCCCCCCCAACCATGAGACCAAAGTGATCCCAGTAGTCAACAAAATTTCTATCTGTTCGATCATCAAGGAATGCTGAACAACATGAACCCACAAAGTTGTAAACGGTTTTGCATTTGCAAGTTTGCTGTAAGCATTGTTGCTGAATTAACTTTTTCTGTCACTTATGGCCCACAGTGGGGTTGTAA
>JAUXXN010000389.1 GCA_030684755.1 Hydrogenophaga sp. | reverse complement strand
GGAGCACTTTCTGGCCAGCGACGCCATGGCCCTGGCCGGTGTGACCAACCAGATCGTGTACTTGGAAGAGGGCGATTTGGTGGACCTGCAACTGGGCCGCTACTGGGTCACCGATGGCCAGGGCCGCGCTTTTGACGCCAGCCAGCGTCCGGTGAAAACCGTGTACGCGCACAGCGGCGCGGCCGATCTGGGCCCGTACCGCCACTACATGCAAAAAGAAATTTTTGAGCAACCCAGCGCCATCGGCAACACGCTCCAGGGCGTGGAAGGCATTGCGCCCGAGCTGTTTGGCGACGGCGCCTACCGCGTGTTCAAAGAGATCGACAACGTGCTGATCTTGGCCTGCGGCACCAGCTACTACAGCGGTTGCACGGCCAAATACTGGCTGGAAGACATCGCCAAAATCCCCACCCAGGTGGAAGTGGCCAGCGAATACCGCTACCGCACCAGTGTGCCCAACCCGCGCACTTTGGTGGTCACCATCACCCAAAGCGGCGAAACCGCCGACACGCTGGCTGCTCTGCGCCATGCCCAGAGTTTGGGCATGAAACACACGCTGACCATTTGCAACGTGGCCACCAGCGCCATGGTTCGCGAATGCTCCCTGGCCTACATCACCCGCGCCGGGGTTGAAATTGGTGTCGCGTCCACCAAAGCCTTCACCACCCAACTGGCTGGCTTGTTTTTGCTCACGCTGGCGCTGGCGCAGTCGCGCGGCTACCTGAGCGAAGAGCAAGAGGCCAACCACCTCAAAGCCATGCGCCACCTGCCCGTGGCGCTGCAAGCCGTGTTGGCGCTGGAGCCGCAGGTGATCAGCTGGAGCGAAGACTTCGCCCGCATGGACAACGCGCTGTTTTTGGGCCGTGGCCTGCATTACCCGATTGCGCTGGAAGGCGCCTTGAAGCTCAAGGAAATCAGCTATATCCACGCCGAAGCCTACCCAGCCGGTGAACTGAAACACGGCCCGCTGGCCCTGGTGACCAGCGCCATGCCGGTGGTCACCGTGGCGCCCAACGACACCTTGCTGGAAAAGCTGAAAAGCAACATGCAGGAAGTGCGCGCGCGTGGCGGCGTGCTGTATGTGCTGGCCGACGCCGACACCCGCATCCAGAGCGCCGAAGGCATTCACGTCATTCGCATGCCCGAACACTACGGCGCGCTGTCCCCCATCTTGCACGTGGTGCCGCTGCAATTGCTGGCGTACCACACAGCGCTGGCCAAGGGCACCGACGTGGACAAGCCGAGGAATTTGGCGAAAAGCGTGACGGTGGAGTGAGCGGGGAGAGGGGCTGGCGGGACTGTGAAAAAAAATAAAATCGGTAATGTAAAAATAAATTCTGTAATGTTTTCTGAACTGCCCCGGGGGCGGTTCACTAGGGAACGGCAGGGCCGAGCAGTAGACCGTTTCACCAGTGTTCCGACCAAAAATAGTCGTAAACACGCGATTAAATTCGGCGGATTCAAAAGTGAGGTGCAACACCTGCCACCGAGTAAGGTCCGCAGATGCAAAGCACCCCATCCAAGCGCTATCAACAGCTCCAGCCTGAAGACCGGGTGACGCTGGCCAGCTTGGCCCAGCATAAGTTCACTGTTTGCGCCATGGCTGTTGGCGCCGAAGACGAAGTGAGCCATATGCCGGGGCGGCCGTGAGCAGGCTTGACCACACTGAAATTCAAGCTAGACGCCACATGCAGCTCGTTTTCCCTGGCTCAGTTGCCGGTCGGCAGATGGCTCAAATTGGCGCTGGCGTTAACACGGTCGGGGCTGCACCATCCGTACACTGGACGAATGAACTTGGCGACCGCAAGCTTGCGCCATACTTTTCCTCGTGAGGTTGAATTTCCTGTCCACGGCTGCCGTACGCGCTGCACCTGAGCTGCGTCTCAGCTTGGCATGGGTACGAACTGGCCTTGCCTGCACCTGCCTCGAACTGGAGTCCGAATGACCCTGCTGACCCGCCGCGCCCTGCTGGCCACACCGCTGCTCATGACCGCCTGCGCCCACACGTCCTCCGCACCTCGCCAGGAATCCATCTCGCTGGCTCTGCCCGGTCTGCCCAAGCCGATGCGTGCCTGGCTGCAGCTGCCCCGTGGCTACGACGACGACAGCCGGGTCTGGCCGCTTGTCGTCTTCCTTCACGGATCGGGAGAACGAGGCGATGACCTCGAACGCGTGAAGGTGCATGGCCCGCCGAAACAGGCCAGCGATGGGCATGAGCTTCCGTTCATCCTTTGCGCACCCCAGCTCGAAGCTTCCGCAGACCCCGATGCCCCGTGGGACGTCGCCACGTTGCATGCCCTACTGCCGGCAATGCGCGCGCACTGGCGCATCGACCCCGCACGCACCAGCGCCACCGGCCTGAGCCTGGGAGGCGACGGCGTCTGGCACTGGGCGGCAGCCTATCCGGACGACCTCGCCGCCATCGCGCCGGTCTGCGGACACGGCGACCCGGCCAGTGTCTGCAACGCCCGGCAGGTACCTGTGCGCGCTTACCACGGCAGTGCCGACACCGAGGTGCCGCTGGCCGCGCACCAAGCCTGCGTCGACGCGCTGCGCGCCTGCGGCGGACAGGTGCACTTCACCGTCTACCACGGTGTCGGCCACGACGCATGGACGCCGGCCTACGAAGACCCCGCGCTGCTGCCCTGGCTGATGGCACAGCGCTGACGCTGAGCGCAAACCTGGCCGTGAACACCATACTCTTGGAGAGTACCTTCGTACCTGAATCCTTGACCTCCAATTCGCCAAACCCGCAATTGCGTTGGAACTGCCTTGGCGAAAGCCAATTTCCAATCTGATCCTTCAGTTGCCCACCTGTCAAGGTCCGCCTGATCACCATGCTCTGGCTTTGCCCAGTCAGGCGGTCCATGGGAGACAGGTCACCGCGTGGAGTGTGTGCAGGTCTGGCGAGACGTGGACAGGTTGCATCGCCGTGTACAAAAAGCCCCGCCGCCATGCACCCGTGGGGGGCGCATGGCGGCGGGGCGAAGTCCCAGCGGGGCAAGTTGGGTTTGAGACTTTGTTAGCCCGGATATTTCACCGTATCCCCCAGAAGTGAGGACGGCATTGCCCTTGTGTGCCCAAAAATCGAGGTATCGAATCTTGATCAAACGAGCGGGCAATGCCGAAGCCAAACTGTACCGAAAAAATTGACGTTGGAACGCTGGACTTTGGCCGATTGGGCCGACGTGTTGTGGAGGGTCGATTCGACGGGGGCAGCATGACCAGCGATGGCGGCGTGATGCTGCTGGGTCAGGTCGATCGCAAGCTGGGATTGATGGATGCAGCAGCTCGCTGCATCGCTGATCCGCGCAGCCCGCTCTTGATCAAACACGGTGTGCGCGACATGTTGCGCCAGCGGGTATACGGGCTGGCACTGGGCTGGGAAGACCTGAACGATCACGGCGCGTTGCGCCAAGACGTGGCCCTGCAGACGGCTGTGGGCGTGGACCGCGAAGTGGCCAGTGCACCCACCCTGTGCCGCCTAGAGAAATGGGCTGATCGCGCCACGGCCTGGCGGCTGCACGAGGTGCTGGTGGATCAGTTCATGGCCCGTTTCGATGCCGCGCCCAGGGCGTTGGTGCTGGACATCGACGCCACCGACAACCCGCTGTACTCTGTGCCCAGCAACGGCTGGGCGCCTACCTGCGGCCCGGCGGCATCGATGGCGCACGCCATGCGGCCGCCCTCCTGAAGCCGCTGGTGCGCCGGCTGCGCACGCCGTGGCCCGGTGTGCGCACCGTGTTCCGCGGTGACTCGGGCTTGTAGCGCTTTCACCCACACGGTCAGCCTCGCCGTGGTCCCCATCGTCAAGGATCATGGGCACCTCCAGCGGAATGAGCGCGGTCAACTGCCGTTTCCGGGTTCCATCAGCCGCCATGACTGTGCCGCAGTTCCCGCTTCAGCAGCTTGCCACTCGGGTTCTTCGGCAGGCTGTCGGTGAACACCACCCGTTTCGGGCACTTGAAGTGCGCCATGTGCGCGTTGCAATGCGCCAGCACCTCGGCTTCGCTCAGCGCTTGCCCGGCTTTCACCACAATCACCGCTGTCACGGCTTCCACCCACTTCGGGTCGGGCAGGCCAATCACCGCCACCTCGCTCACGGCAGGCAGGCGGTAAATCATTTCTTCTACCTCACGGCTTGCCACGTTTTCGCCGCCGGTTTTGATCATGTCTTTCTTGCGGTCGACCACGGTGATGAAGCCTTCGTCGTCGATCACGGCCAGGTCGCCGCTGTGAAACCAGTCGCCTTCGAAGCTGGCGGCGGTGCGCTCCGGGTCGTTGAAGTAGCCCAGCATCAGGTGCGGCGAGCGGTGCACGATTTCACCCACCTCGCCCACGGCCACGTCCTGCATGGCGTCGTTGACCACGCGCGTTTCCACGTTGAGCACCGCCTTGCCGCACGAGCCGGGTTTGCGC
>JAUXXN010000380.1 GCA_030684755.1 Hydrogenophaga sp. | reverse complement strand
GGGAATTCACTGGAGCATGTCCCAGAGTCGTACAAACGGTTTCTGGAAGGCCGTTTCCGCAAGGCGTTCGACCTCGTGGGTACCCCGCTGCGTATTGAGTTCAAGACCTCCACCAACCCCTTCAAAGACTAAGGTGTGCTTGGCGGTAGACGTTCCTGCCTTCTTTGGTGTGGTATGGTTCACACCCTCTTAACTTCATTTTGAACACGGAGCATATCGTGAGCAACAACAAAGGCCAACTCTTGCAAGACCCTTTCCTGAACCAGCTTCGCCGGGAACACGTTCCTGTTTCGATCTACCTGGTCAACGGTATCAAGCTGCAGGGCCAGATCGAATCCTTTGACCAGTACGTCGTGCTGCTGCGCAACACCGTCACCCAAATGGTCTACAAGCACGCCATTTCCACCATCGTTCCTGGTCGTCCGGTTCAGTTTTCTGCGGCCCATGCAGACGACTCCGCCGCTTCTTGATCTTGAATCAGTTCTTGGTGCTGCCGGACTTCATGCTGTGCACAGGTGCAGGTGATCCCTGCACCTGCGGGCAGTTCGACTGATTTGAATTCCTCTGAATCTACCAGCACAAAGTCTCCCTCGGTCATCCTGGTGGGGGTTGACTTTGGTCTGCCTCATTTTGATGGTGAGCTCGAAGAGCTTGGGCTGCTGGCTTTAACGGCCGGATACACCGTTGCCGACCGGGTAAGTTGTAAACGGCGAGCACCCGACCCCGCTTTGTTTGTGGGTTCTGGCAAAGTCGAAGAAATCAAGTTGCTGGCCCAATCGACAGGCGCTTCTGAAATCCTTTTTGACCAAGCCCTGAGCCCGGCTCAGCAACGCAATCTGGAGCAGTACCTGGGCCTTCCGGTGAACGACCGGACGTTGCTCATTCTTGAAATCTTTGCACAACGCGCTCGCAGCCATGAGGGCAAGTTGCAGGTTGAACTGGCGAGGTTGCAGTACCTGTCCACCCGGTTGGTGCGGCGCTGGTCGCACCTAGAGCGGCAAAGTGGCGGTATTGGTATGCGCGGCGGTCCGGGGGAGAAGCAGATTGAGCTCGACAGGCGCCTGATCAGCGACGCGATCAAGCGCACCAAAGAACGTTTGGGCAAAGTAAAAAAGCAGCGTGCTACCCAGAGGCGCCAACGCGAACGCCGCGATGCTTTCAATATTTCATTGGTTGGTTACACCAACGCAGGCAAGTCGTCTTTGTTTAACGGGCTTGTGAAGGCGCGCGCTTACGCTGCGGATCAGCTGTTTGCCACACTGGACACCACCACGCGGCAGCTGTATTTGGGGGAAGCTGGCCGATCGGTGTCCTTGTCCGATACAGTCGGATTTATCCGCAATTTGCCACACGGTTTGGTTGATGCGTTCGCAGCCACACTTCAGGAGGCGGTGGACGCCGACTTGCTGTTGCATGTGGTAGACGCCTCCAATCCTGCGTATCCTGAGCAAATAGCGTCTGTGATGGAGGTCTTGAAAGACATCGGTGCAGATCAAATACCCCAAATTTTGGTCTTCAACAAGCTGGATGCGATGGACCCAGCAGCGGTACCCGCATTTTTGGCGGATTTGATGGAACTGGATGGGCAGTCAGTGCCTCGTATCTACGTCAGTGCACGCAGCGGTCTGGGACTGCCCGAACTGCGCGGCATGTTGGCTCAGCGGGTCGTGTCTCAAATCGATGAGGTTGATGACATGCACCCGGCTGACCAAGGGTCGTTGAACGGTATCGAAAATACACAGCTCTAGTTGGGCACAATGGCATTATTTCTTTCGAATTAAAGTT
This sequence comes from Hydrogenophaga sp., assembly GCA_030684755.1. Lineage (GTDB taxonomy): Bacteria > Pseudomonadota > Gammaproteobacteria > Burkholderiales > Burkholderiaceae_C > Hydrogenophaga. The sequence goes on along the minus strand of JAUXXN010000380.1, from coordinate 3,288 downwards.
GGCAACACATGGATTTGAACCTGAATAACTCTTCCAGCGATTCGCGCAACAGCCGCAGTTTGCTGGGTTCTGGCCGCAATGGCGTGCGTGCGCTGCTTGGTATGTTCAACCTGAACGATCCCCGCTGGGGTCGTGGCGACGGCGATAGCGGGGCCCCAAAAGATCCTGAGTCGGGTCGCGAAGACGAACCACGCCAGCCACCCCGAGAGCAGCGGCCGACGAGAGGGCAAGGTGCCAACCAGGGGCCGCCGGATCTCGACGAACTGTGGCGCGATTTCAACCGCAAGTTGGGAGGTTTGCTCGGAGGCAAGGGCGGTGGCAGTGGCTCCGGTGGCAGTGGCGGCGGCGTGCCAAGTTTTAACCCGAGTCCTAAGAGCGCGGGCATCGGTATCGGACTGATTGCGGGTGTTGCCGCACTGGTTTGGATGGGTACTGGCTTCTTCATTGTTCAAGAAGGTCAGCAAGCCGTGATCACCCAGTTTGGCAAGTACCACAGTTCTGTGGGCGCTGGTTTCAACTGGCGACTGCCTTTCCCTATCCAGCGCCACGAAACGGTTTTTGTGACCCAGATCCGTTCGGTGGACGTTGGCCGAGACACCGTTTTACCCGCCACTGGCTTGCGCGATTCGGCCATGCTCACGGTGGATCAAAACATTGTTGAGATTAAGTTTGCCGTGCAGTACCGCTTGAATGATGCTCGGGCTTTCCTGTTCGAGAGCCGCGACCCGGACGCTTCGGTGGTGAAGGCCGCTGAGACGGCGGTGCGTGAGGTCGTTGGCAAGATGAGAATGGATGCTGCACTGGCTGAGGAGCGCGACCAGATTGCGCCTCGCGTCAGGACGCTGATGCAGACCATCCTGGACCGGTACAAAGTTGGTATCGAGGTGGTGGGTATCAACCTGCAACAGGGCGGTGTGCGTCCTCCAGAGCAGGTTCAGGCATCGTTTGACGATGTGCTGAAGGCCGGGCAAGAGCGTGAACGCGCCAAGAACGAAGCAGAGGCCTATGCCAACGACGTGGTCCCCCGCGCACGCGGTACGGCCTCGCGTCTCACGGAAGAAGCCGAAGGTTACCGTGCGCGAATCGTGGCGCAGGCAGAAGGTGATGCGCAGCGCTTCCGTTCGGTGTTGGCTGAGTACCAAAAGGCGCCCCAGGTGACGCGTGAACGGATGTACACCGACGCCATGCAAGAGATTTATTCGAACGTGACCAAGGTGTTGGTGGACACCAAGGCTGGCTCCAACCTGCTTTATCTGCCGTTGGACAAGATCATGCAGATGACTTCACAGTCAACGTCCACAGGCGGAGCGACAACAGTCTTGCCACCTGTGACATCCAACCCTGCGTCCATTCCTTCTACAAACGCTGCGCGCTCGCGCGAGCGTGAAAGCCGCTAAGTTTCGCTTTCGTCCGGCGACCAAAGAGCAATCAACATGAACAAACTGGGTTTCTTCTTCACCTCTGTGCTGGTGGCCATCGCCATCGCCAGTTCTATGCTGTTTGTTGTGGATCAGCGCCAATTTGGTGTGGTCTTTCAACTTGGCCAAATCAAGCAGGTTGTTATTGAGCCTGGTCTCAACTTCAAGCTGCCACCTCCGTTCCAAAACGTTTCCTACATCGACAAACGCCTGCTGACGCTGGAGAGCACCGATACCGAACCTACCCTGACGGCCGAAAAGCAGCGGGTGGTGATCGACTGGTATGTGCGCTGGAGGATCAGCGATCCGCAGGCTTACATCCGTAACGTGGGCATCAATGAGAGCGCTGGTGCACTGCAGCTCAACCGCGTGGTGCGCAACTCGTTCCAGGAAGAAGTCAACAAGCGGACCCTGAACGAACTGCTGTCAACCCGCCGTGAGCAGCTGATGGCTGACGTCAAGCGCGAGGTGCTCAACGCGGTGAGCAGTGCAGACAAGCCCTGGGGCATGGATGTGATCGACGTGCGTATCACGCGTGTGGACTACGCCGAGAGCATCACGGCTTCGGTGTACCAGCGTATGGAAGCCGAGCGCAAGCGGGTGGCCAACGAGTTGCGTTCGACCGGTTTCGCTGAGGGCGAAAAAATTCGGGCTGACGCTGACCGACAGCGTGAGGTGATCGTTTCTGAAGCTTACCGTGCTTCGCAGCTCATCAAGGGTGAAGGCGATGCCAAGGCTGCAGCCTCTTTTTCGGATGCCTTTGGACGAGATCCCGCTTTCGCCCAGTTTTACCGCAGCCTGGAAGCTTACAAATCCAGTTTTGCCGGTAAGTCGGACGTGATGGTGATTGATCCGTCATCCGAGTTTTTCAAGGGCATGCGCGGTAGCAACCTGCCACGCTGATGAACTGGCCACCGCTTGAGACCCTCTGGCTGGCGGTGGCCCTTGTGCTCATTTTTGAGGGGCTGTTGACCTTGGTGGCACCTTCTGTTTGGCGTCGGGCGTTCAGTGAATTGCTGAAGCTCCAAGACGGTCAGCTTCGATTTTTTGGCTTGGTGACGCTCGGTGGTGGCTTGCTGACTTGGTGGTTGCTGGCCTGATCAAGGCACTTGAAATTCGAGGTATTTCCGCCTCGCCACTGTGATTCGCGTTCATTCGGCCTCGCCGAGCCGGGAAGCGCTCCGCCAGCCCGGTAAAATCGCAGTTTTAACAGCACCTGAACATGCCCATGTCTGCCTGGGTCCTCCCGGATCACATAGCCGATGTCTTGCCTTCTGAGGCCCGTCACATCGAAGAACTCCGCCGGGGTTTATTGGATACAGCGCGTGGCTACGGCTACGAGCTGGTCATGCCGCCGCTGCTTGAACACTTGGAGTCCCTGCTCACGGGTACCGGAGAAGCGCTTGATCTGCAAACTTTCAAACTGGTGGATCAGTTGTCGGGCCGTACGCTCGGTCTGCGCGCGGACAGCACCCCCCAAGTGGCCCGTATCGATGCGCACTTGCTCAACCGCCATGGTGTTGCAAGGCTGAGCTACTGCGGACCCGTAGTGCACACCCGCATTGATCGCCCACTGGCCAGCCGTGAGCCGTTGCAGTTTGGGGCCGAAATCTACGGGCACGGCGGACTTGAGGCCGATCTCGAAGTCATTGAACTCGCACAAGCTTGTTTGCGTGACGCTGGTGTGAACCAGCTGCAGTTAGACATGGCGGATGTGCGCGTCATTGATGCGGTGTTGTCGCCCGTGCCATTGAGTGTGCCCATGGTGCTACAAATTCACGCAGCATTGGCAGCCAAAGATGTGGCCGAGTTGGAAGTGCTCGCCCGTGATTTGCCGCCTGCAGTGCGCCACGACCTGTGCGCGCTGCCG
>JAUXXN010000378.1 GCA_030684755.1 Hydrogenophaga sp. | reverse complement strand
CAACTGCTTCGCCAGTCTTGCACCTTCGCCGAACAATAAAAAGTCGTGGACACGGTGATGGACAACAACGCCATCGAAATAGAACGTGGCATCACCATCTTGGCCAAAAACTGCGCCGTGAGCTGGCAGGGCACGCACATCAACATCGTGGACACCCCCGGCCACGCGGACTTCGGCGGCGAGGTTGAACGCGCGCTGTCCATGGTGGACGGCGTGGTGCTGCTGATCGACGCGCAAGAAGGCCCCATGCCACAAACCCGCTTTGTGACCAAAAAGGCGCTGGCCTTGGGACTCAAGCCCATCGTGGTGGTGAACAAGGTGGACAAGCCCGGTGCCAACCCCGACAAGGTGGTGAACGCTGCGTTTGACCTGTTCGACAAGCTCGGCGCCAACGACGAGCAGCTCGACTTCCCGGTGGTTTACGCCTCGGGCATCAACGGCTGGTCGTCGCTGGTTGAGGGCGCACCGGGTGAGCAGTGGGGCCCCGACATGTCGGCCCTGTTCGAGACCGTGCTCAAGCACGTACCCGCACAAACCGGCGACGCAACCGCACCGTTGCAGTTGCAAATCTCGGCCTTGGACTTCTCGTCGTTTGTGGGCCGCATTGGCGTGGGCCGCATCAGCCAGGGCACCCTCAAACCCAACATGGATGTGTTGGTCATGGAAGGCCCGGACGGCAAGGTCATCAAAGGCCGTATCAACCAGGTGCTGACCTTCCAAGGTTTGGACCGTGTGCAGACCACTGAAGCCGGTCCGGGCGAAATCGTGCTGATCAACGGCATTGCCGACATCGGTATTGGCGTGACCATCACCGACCCGCTGAACCCCGCGCCGCTGCCCATGCTCAAGGTGGACGAGCCCACCCTGACCATGAACTTCTGCGTCAACACCAGCCCGCTGGCTGGCCGCGAAGGCAAGTATGTGACCAGCCGCCAGATTTGGGACCGTCTGCAAAAAGAACTGCAGTCCAACGTGGCGTTGCGGGTCAAAGAAACCAACGAAGAAGGTATTTTTGAGGTGATGGGCCGGGGCGAATTGCACCTGACCATCTTGCTCGAAAACATGCGCCGCGAAGGCTACGAGCTGGCGGTGTCCAAGCCGCGCGTGGTGTTCCGTGATGTGGACGGCGAGCGCCACGAGCCGATTGAGTTGGTGACCGCCGACATTGAAGAGCAACACCAAGGCGGCGTGATGCAGGCCCTGGGCGAGCGCAAAGGCGAGTTGGCCAACATGGAGCCGGATGGCCGTGGCCGTGTGCGCCTGGAATACCGCATTCCAGCCCGTGGCCTGATCGGTTTCACCAACGAATTTTTGAACCTGACCCGGGGTTCGGGCTTGATTTCCAACATCTTTGACAGCTACGAGCCGCACAAGGGCGACATCGCCAGCCGCAAAAACGGCGTGCTGATCTCCATGGACGACGGTGAAATCTTCACCTACGCCCTGGGCAAGCTGGACGACCGGGGTCGCATGTTTGTGAAGGCCGGTGACCCGGTGTACGAAGGCATGATTGTGGGCATTCACAGCCGCGACAACGACCTGATCGTCAACGCCACCCGTACCAAGCAGTTGACCAACTTCCGCGTGTCGGGCAAAGAAGACGCGATCAAAATCACGCCACCGATCGACCTCAACCTGGAATATGGCGTTGAGTTCATTGAAGACGACGAGTTGGTCGAGATCACGCCCAAGTCGGTGCGCCTGCGCAAGCGTTTCCTGAAAGAAGGCGACCGCAAGCGCAACAAGTAAGCGATCGTGGGGACCGCCGCCCGCCGTGGGTGGCGCGTTTTCTGGCGCTTGTTCGCCGGTGCCTGTTTTTTCAGAGCAAACACATGTCCTCTTCCCGCAACTTGAGCCACACACAGGCCGTTGTGTTGATGGTGCTGGTCGCCCTGCTGTGGTCCACCGCTGGGGTGGTTTCCCGGCAGCTGGAGTCGGCGGCCCGATTCGAAGTCACGTTTTGGCGCAGCGCTTTCACAGCGCTGTCGCTGTTGCTCATCTTGCCCATCTGGCGCCATGCCAGCCGAGAAACCGCCGCCGTGTCCGAGCGGTCGGTGCTGGGTCAGCTCTTGCACCGCCATTGGGGCGTGTTGCCTGAGTCGCGGGCGTTTTGGCTTTCGGGCGTGTGTTGGGCGGTGATGTTCACCGCCTTTATGTTGGCCTTGACCTTCACCAGCGTGGCCAATGTGCTGATCATGCTGGCCGCTGGCCCACTTTTCACCGCGCTGCTGGCCCGCTTCACCATTGGGCAAAGCCTGCCGCTGCGCACCTGGTTGGCCATTGTGGCGGCGGGTGTGGGCATTGTTTATATGTATGGCAGCCAGATGCTGGCCGCCTTGAACGACGGGGCGGCCCAAGCGTCGGGCCTGGTGCTGGGTTCACTGATTGCGTTGTGTGTGCCGGTGGCCGGCGCCATCAATTGGACTGTGGTTCAGCGAAGCCAGTCGCAAGGGGAGCGCATTGATCTGGTGCCCTCGGTGCTGTTGGGTGCTGTAATCTCATCATCGCTTACGTTGCCACTCGCTCTTCCGTTTGCAGCATCCGCTTCTGATGTGGTCTGGCTCGCGCTGTTGGGCTTGTTTCAGCTGGCCATTCCGTGCACATTGTCGGTGGTTTGCGCGCGCATTTTGAAAGCGCCCGAAATCTCCCTGCTGGCCTTGCTGGAGGTTGTTTTTGGCATCTTGCTGGCCTGGGTTTGGGCGCAAGAAATGCCGACCTCTGAAGTGTTGCTGGGCGGCAGTTTGGTCATTGCCGCTTTGCTGGTGAACGAACTGCTTGGCTGGCGATCGCGCACCGGCGCGCCCCGCATTCAAACCCTGAACCAGCCCGCACCTTGAATTGGATCTATCGTTGCGCACCCACGTCAAAGGAACTTGATCATGACAACACCATCTTCAGAAAACCACGTTGTCGCCGAGCTGCGCGGTCGGGTGGGCTGTATCACTTTGAACCGTCCTCAGGCGCTCAATGCCCTATCGCTTGGCATGATCCGTTCCATCACCCAAGTGCTGCTGGACTGGCGGGACGATCACCATGTGTTGGCGGTGGTGGTGCGTGGCATGAGCAAGGCAGGGCCATTTGGCGCCTTTTGTGCCGGTGGTGATATTCGGTTTTTTCACCAGGCCGCACTGAACGGCAACCCCGAACTGGAAGATTTCTTTACCGAAGAATATGCGCTGAATCATTTGATCCACACCTACGCGAAGCCCTACATTGCGTTGATGGACGGCATCGTCATGGGCGGTGGTATGGGTATAAGCCAGGGAGCCAGCTTGCGTATTGTTACCGAGCGCAGCAAGATGGCCATGCCCGAGACGGGTATTGGTTTGTTTCCGGATGTGGGTGGTGGTTATTTTTTGAGCCGCTGCGCCGGGAGACTGGGCGAGTACCTTGCGCTAACCGGACTGGTTTTGGACGGTCGCGCCGCCATGGCTGTGGGTTTTGCAGATGGATTCATAGATTCAGGACGCTTGGCAGGCCTGTGGAATTCTCTGGCACAAACGCCGTTTGAAAACGGTGCGTCGGTGGAGCGGTGGTGTGCAAGCCACTTAAGCACTTCAACGCTTCCTGTTCCGTGGCCCGTGCTTGAAGTCAACCGCGTTTTTGGTTTGAACAACGTGCCTCAAATCATGGAAGCGCTGGCAGCCACAGATTCTGAATGGGCGCATGCCACCTTGGCGAACCTGCACAAGCGTTCACCGCTGATGTTGCATGTAGTGCTTGAGCAGATTCGTCGTGCGCGTGGCATGGGCTTGGCTGAAGACCTGCGCATGGAACGAAACATGGTTCGGCGGTGCTTTCAGTTGCGCCCAGGTTCGGCCAGCGAGACCGTGGAAGGCATTCGTGCGCTAGCGGTGGACAAAGACCACCAACCCCGCTGGAATCCGGCTCGGGTGGAGGATGTCACGCCCGACCTGGTTGCTCCATTTTTCGAAAGTCCCTGGCCCGCCCATGCCCATCCGCTTCGCGCGATCGGTTGATACACACAGGAGCTGTGCCTGGACGCTGACCTTTTCATGGGTTTAGCGTCCACTTGGTCTCAGCGCTGTCGGCTTTTCATGGCGCGCTCAACCTCGCGTTTGCCTTCGCGGTCTTTGATGGTGTCGCGCTTGTCGTGCTCGGCCTTGCCTTTGGCCAGCGCCATGTCGCATTTCACCTTGCCGTTTTTCCAATGCAGGTTCAGGGCCACCAGCGTGTAGCCCTTTTGCTCGATCTTGCCAATCAGACGCCGGATCTGGTCTTTGTGCAACAGCAGCTTTTTCGTGCGCACAGCGTCGGGCGAGACGTGGGTGGACGCGGTGTTGAGAGGGTTGATCTGGCAACCAATGAGGAACAACTCGCCTTCTCGGATCACCACATAACCATCGGTGAGCTGCACCTTGCCCTCGCGCAAGGCTTTGACTTCCCAGCCCTCCAGCACAAGACCAGCCTCGAAACGCTCTTCAATGGCGTAGTTAAAAAACGCTTTTTTGTTGTCAGCGATGCGGCTGTCAACGCCTTTGACGGTCGTGGTTTTATTGGATTTGGTGGCCATGAAAGTTCAAGTGGGGCCGCAGGGTCAAACCTGCAAGGCCCATACAATGGGGTTTGGTGTTCAGGCGCTCATGCATATCGCATCGACATAGCGTCGACAGCCCTGAGGCCAACCGGCTGACCGGCGGGCTTCAAACCCGCTTGCACGCGGGCCCATTGTATGAAAACCATTCACAAATCTGTCTTGCTTTGGCACAGCGCCCACGAAATGTTTGCGTTGGTGACCGATATTGAACACTACCCTCAGTTTTTGCCTTGGTGCGAGCACGGAGAGGTGCTGGAACAGGCAGACCACACCATGGTGGCCAAAGTAGGCATGGCTATAAGTGGTTTGCGCCACAGCTTCACGACACGCAATGTCCATGAAACCGACCGCAAAGTCAGCATTGAGCTGGTAGACGGCCCGTTTTCGCATCTGGATGGGTGTTGGGTATTTACACCCCTTGGGGATGGCAGCCAACGTGCCTGCAAGGTGGAGTTCACGCTGAGCTACGGGTTCAACAGCGCTACATTGGCCAAGTTGGTAGGCCCGGTGTTCGACAAGATTGCAGGCAACTTGGTGGATGCTTTTGTGAGACGTGCTGATCAGATTTATGGCAGCGTTTGACAGGCCCCAATGAGCGATCCCCTGCGTATCACGCTGATTTATGCCAGTGCACCGCGCACTGTCCATGAGGCGGTCATCGACTTGCAAGCCGGTGCCACTGTTGTTCAAGCACTGGAGCAATCAGGCTGGCTAAGCCGTTTCCCTGAAATCCGAAACCAAGACCTGGCCCTGGGTGTCTGGGGACGCAAGGCCAACGGATATACACCACTTAGATCGGGTGACCGGATTGAGATTTACCGTGGTTTGCGCGTAGACCCAAAGGTGGCTCGGCGAGAGCGTTTTGTTGGGCAGGGTGCTCGGGGCACAGGCTTGTTTACCCGGCGCAGGCCAGGCTCCAAATCAGGATACTGATCAAGAAGATTTGCAGCTGGCATGGCTGAGAGGTATGGGCGAAACTTTTTCAGACGCTCAATTCGTTTTGGAACTGCATTCTGAACGAATGATCACCTCCAAGCGTTTGGTTTCTGCCACCCGACCTGCATCGTCCAATATTTCGCGTTCACCCTTCGCATTGGTTATGGCCATTCGAATGCCGGACTCTAAAGTGGACTTTGCGCGTTTGGCCCTTTCGCAGTTCTCATCTTGAACCTTGGCTTGGCGCTCTTCTTCGAGCTTTTTCTTGGCCTGTGCGGCGGCTTCAGCCTCCTTCTTTCTCGCTTCCAGTTGCTCGTCACGTCCGCTCAATTTGGGCGCAACCCCGGTATCGGGTGGTACTGGAGCGTCGGTGCCTGCTGGTGTTGTATTGCCGTTTAGCGCAGTGCTGCTCAGACCAGGACGTTTGAGTATGTTTTTTTCCTGCACGGTGATGGGTGGCGCCGTATCACTGAAGACTTTGCGACCAGATTCGTCTGTCCACTGCCATTGGGCGAGAGCCGCACTACAGGCGAGGCTGGTTATCAGGCCCAAAGCCCATTGGCGAGACGGTATGAAAAAAAGATTTTTGTAGCCCATGCGTCAAGTTTAGCGCCCCGGCAGCTTGTCGGATTCCGGAATCTTTCGGCTGCGAACCGGCTGCAATGGTGAACTGCTTGAAATTTTGCGGTGTTTTCTCGGTCGTGGGTCTGCACGCAACAGCCCGGGTTTGCCCTGATGTTGGCCGGATACAATATTGCTTTTGGAGTTTTACCCATGCGCCTACTCGGCAAAGCGCTCACCTTCGATGATGTCTTGTTGGTGCCAGCTTACTCCCAAGTCCTTCCCAAGGACACATCCCTTGCCACCCAGTTTTCTCGCAACATTCAACTGAATCTTCCTTTGGTTTC
>JAUXXN010000377.1 GCA_030684755.1 Hydrogenophaga sp. | reverse complement strand
AAACAACAACCTGTTGATTATCCAATGTCCCTTCTGCCCTCCGCTTTCGCCCGTCCATTTCTCTTTGGCATGGACCCCGAAGCCGCTCACGAATTCACGCTGCATTCCATTGCCAAGATGCAGCACTCGCCACTGACCTGTCTGTACAGCGAGCCCAGGGTAGAAGACCCCGTGACGTTGGCTGGCTTGAGGTTTCCCAACCGGGTCGGTCTGGCTGCCGGACTGGATAAAAATGCCCGTTGCATCGACGGGCTGGCCGCGATGGGTTTTGGCTTTGTTGAGGTGGGAACCGTCACACCCAAAGGCCAGCAAGGGAACCCCAAACCTCGCATGTTTCGGCTGCCCAAAGCCAACGCCTTGATCAATCGCCTGGGCTTCAATAACGAGGGGCTTGATGCCTTCGTGGCCAATGTGCAACGCGCACGTTTTCGCACCACGGTGTCGTCTGGTAAGCCAGCCATGCTGCTGGGCCTGAACATTGGCAAAAATGCCAGCACGCCCATTGAGCGCGCAACCGACGACTACCTCACCTGTCTGGATGGGGTCTACCCCCACGCCGACTACGTCACGGTCAATATATCCAGCCCCAACACCCAAAACCTGCGCAGCCTGCAAAGTGACGCGGCGTTGGATGCTCTGCTGGGAGCCGTGGCTGAGCGGCGCGAGCGGCTGGCGCAGCAGTCGGGGAAACGCATCCCCATCTTTCTGAAAATTGCACCGGATCTTGACGACACCCAGATTGAGGTGATTGCAGCCACGCTGATGCGCTACGGCACCAACAGCGATGGCTCGGCCAACAACGCGTTTGGCGTCATCGCAACCAACACAACACTGAGCCGCGAAGCTGTGGCTGGCATGCCGCATGCTGAAGAAACCGGCGGACTCTCAGGCTCGCCTGTGCTGCATGCCAGCAACCATGTGATTCGGCGTCTGCGCGCCTGCTTGGGCAAGAGCTTTCCCATCATCGGGGTGGGTGGCATCCTGAGCGGCGAAGACGCCGTGAGCAAAATTCAGGCAGGAGCGAACGTGGTGCAAATTTACACGGGCTTGATTTACAAGGGCCCTGGGCTGGTATTGGAATCGGCCCAGGCCATCAAGACGCACGGTCACAGCGCTTGATGACAAGCAACGCCTGTTCACACCAAACGCGCAACATGGTTGGCAATAGCCAAACAACTGGTGAGCCCTGGCGACTCCATACCCAGCAGATTCACCAAACCCGGTACACCGTGCGTATCCGGTCCCTGAATCAAAAAATCTGCTGCAGACTCTTGTGGACCACTGATCTTGGGCCGGATACCCGCGTAACCAGCTTGCAGGGCACCATCGGGTAGCGCAGGCCAATACCGGCGAACTTCGGCGTAAAAGGCCGCACCCTTGGCGGGGTCCACCAGCAGATCGTCCGGATCTTCTGTCCATTCCACATCGGGGCCAAACTTGGCTTGACCACCCAAGTCCAGGGTCAGGTGCACGCCGAGCCCAGCCAAATGCTTGTCAGGTTCGGGCGCTGGATAGATCAGGTGTTCAAAGGGGGAACGTCCCGACAAAACAAAATAGCTGCCTTTGGCAAACCAGGCCTTGGGCACGTGTCGGGCATCCAGCCCCTGGATACAGCGTGCGAGGCTGCAAGCGCTCAAACCAGCAGCATTCACGACGGTGCGAGCCAGCAGGTGAGCGCCGTCCTCGGTCACCACCTCTGTGCCCTGCTGCGCAACAGACAAGCGCTGGACGCCGCTGCGACAAACCAACAAACCACCGGCATTTTCAAAATCACCCAACAGAGCGAGCATGAGTGCATGGCTGTCCACAATACCCGTGGATGGTGAATACAGTGCACCCAAGCACTGAAGTTCGGGCTCCATGGTGCGCACCTCTGCTGGCGTCATGGGGCGCAGATCGTGCACGCCGTTGGTTCTGGCCCTGTTCACTATCGCCGACAGCGAGGCCAGTTGACTTGGGGTATTGGCCACTATGAACTTGCCGCAGCGCCGATGCGCAATGCCCCTCTCTTCGCAATAGGCGTAAAGAAGAGCCTTGCCCTGCACGCACAACTGTGCTTTGAGCGAGCCTGTGGGGTAATAAATGCCCGCGTGAATCACCTCACTGTTGCGCGAACTGACGCCAGTTCCAAACGCATCTTCACGCTCCAACAACATCACCTCGCGCCCGCGCAACGCCAGCGCCCTCGCCACGGACAAACCGACCACGCCAGCTCCGATCACGACAGCGTCTACTGACTCCATGGCATCGTCTCCGTGCACTTTTTGGTTGTTGAGGGCTTGCTTCGCAATGTATATAGATCTTTTGCGTTCAGTATGAACGGTAGCAGGACTTGCAGTGTCAAGCACCCTACACAAGGGCATTAAAACGAAAAGCCTGCTATCGAAAGGCATCGATAGCAGGCATTTATTGGCCCAAGGCATGTGATTTTGGTGGGACGTGCGGGGGTCGAACCCACGACAAACGGATTAAAAGTCCGCTGCTCT
>JAUXXN010000364.1 GCA_030684755.1 Hydrogenophaga sp. | reverse complement strand
CCAGGCAATCAAGGGCTTGCCCAGCAGGGGCCGGATGTTTTTGTTGGCGACGCCTTTGGAGCCGCCTCGGGCACCGATCACGCAGGTGGTGTTCATGGCTGGGGAGTGGGTTGGGGAACAGAAATAGGGGACAGGCTGCGCGGGTCCACATGGCGGCGCTCGTCGGACGCGATGTGGCTGGCCAGGGCCAAGCGCAGCACGTCGATGGCATCGGGCAGGGGCGAGGCGGCGGGCAGCGTGGGTTGCGCAATGCGCGCCAAAAAATGCGCCATGTGCTGGCGGAACATGGTGTTGCGCTCGAAACCTTCGGGCACTTGGTGCGCCACCACGGGGGTTGCGCCTGCGCGCTCCAACCAGACGGTGCCTTGCACATAGTCCCAGCGCAGCACGCCGTGGCGGCCCACCAGTTCCATGTCGCGGCCATAGCCGGGGCGCACATAGTCCAGATGCACCTGGGCCAGCGGGCCGCTGACCATGCGCAGGCCAATTTGGGCCACGGCTTCGGTTTCAATTTCCAGCGCGGGCACGGTGCGGGTCATGGCGGTGACATCGGCCACGGGGCCGAGCAGCCAGTTCACCAAGTCCAGCTCGTGAATCAGGTCAAAAATAACGCCGCCGCCGGTGGCGCGGAAAGCACCGTAGCCCAAGCGGTGGTCGGTGCCGGGGCGCCAGTCGGGCAGCCACTGGCCCACCGAGGCGCGCGCGTGCATGATTTCGCCGAGTGCGCCGCTTTGCAAATAGGCGTGCAGCCATTGCAGGTTGGGGTGAAAGCGCAGCATGAAACCCGCCTCGACCACCAAGGCCCGCGCCTGCACGAGGCGCAGCAGCTCGGCGCTGTGGTCCAGCGACACGGCCAGCGGTTTTTCTAAAAACAGGTGTTTGCCGTGCGCTGCGGCTTGCAAGGCCACGTCCATGTGCTGGTCGGTGCGGTTGGCCACCACCACGCCGTCCACGCCGCTGGCCAGGGCCGCAGACAGGTCGGTGACGCGCTGCACGCCCAGCTCGGGCGCGGCGTTTTGGCGGTAGCTGTAGGCCAGCACATCGGCCCCGAGTGCCAGCAAGTTGGCGATGTGGCGCTTGCCAATGGAGCCCGTGCCGACAACAAGAATTTTCATGGGTGTGTTTTGAGAAGGGCGGCGACGACGGTCTGCGCACGCCTTGTTCTGAGCGGCTAACAAGCGGAGACAACTGAGCCCGTTACTATACTGTTCGCCGCCACCCGCCCTGCCAATGCCGCTCCACGATTCTTCCAAAACCGCCCCGCCCTTCCCGCCCCGGGGCAAGCTGGCGCTTCTGATCGCCCTCTACGAACTGCTGTGGCACCTGCTGCTGCCGCTGGTGTTGCTGTTTTTGTGGCGGCGCGGTAAGCGCGAGCCACTGTACCGCCAGTTTTGGGGCGAACGCTGGGGCCACACGCGCACCGCCTTGCAGCGTCCGCTTTGGGTGCATTCGGCGTCGATGGGCGAAATGCGCGGTGCCGCGCCCCTGGTGCGGGCGCTGCTGGCGGCGGGCTACCCGGTTTTGTTGACCACGCTCACCCCCGCCGGGCGCAGCGCAGCACAAAGCCTGTTTGCCGCCGACATGGCCGCTGGCCGGGCGCAGGTGGCGTATGTGCCGTTTGAACTGGGCTGGGCGGTGCGCCGGTTCATACGGCAGGTGCGCCCGCGTGCGGCCTTGATGACCGAGATTGACACTTGGCCGGTGCTGCTGGCCACCATCCGCCGCCAAGGCGTGCCGCTGGGCATGGCGAACGCGCAGTACCCGAAGAAAAGTTTTGAGCGCGACCCGCGTTGGGGCGGTTTTCGGGCCGGGCTGTTTCAGGCTTACCAACTGGTGTTGTGCAAGTCCGAAACCCACGCGCAGCGCTTTCGCGCGGTGGGCTGTCCGCGTGTGGTGGTGGCGGGCGAAACCCGGTTTGACTTGCCCGCGTCGCCCCAGCAACTGGCCGCAGCGCAACAGTGGGTACAGCACTGGCAATTGGCCACAGCGGTGCCCGGTGGGCGACCGGTGCTGTGTTTTGCCAGCGCCATCGTGGGTGAAGACGAACAATTCCTGCAGGCCTTTGCCCAGGTGAAAACGGGTTTACAGCAAGCGGGCATGCCAGAACCGCTGCTGGTGTACGTGCCACGCAGCCCGCAGCGTTTTGAGACGGTGGCGCAGATGTTTGAGGCAGCAGGCCTGCGCGTGGCGCGGCGCAGTCGGGTGTTGGATGCCGCATTGCAGCCCGTGGCCGATGCGCCAGACATGCAGCACATCGACCTGCTGCTGGGCGATTCGCTGGGCGAGATGTACTTTTACTTGGCCCTGTCGCAGGTGGTGGTGGTAGGCGGCTCGTTTGTGGACTCGGGCGCGCACAACGTGATCGAGCCGCTGGCCCTGAAAAAGCCGGTATTGGTGGGGCCGAGCATCTGGGGCATTGAATACCCCGGTGTGGAAGCGCTGGCCGCTGGCGTGCTGCAACAGCATGCGGACGCGGCCAGCTTGTCGGCAGCGCTGGTGCAGCTGCTGACCGAGCCCGCCGCCTACGCCGCCGCCATGGCCGGGGCCGAGGCATTTTTTAACGAGCACGGCGGTGCCACCGCCAAACACATGGCGGTGCTGGGGCCGTGGCTGGAGTCCGCATGAAAACGCATCGACCGCTGGCGCTGCGCGCCTACCTGTTGCTGGCCCATGCCCTGGCCCCGGTGTGGCGCTGGGGTTTGCAACGGCGTTTGCAGCGCGGCAAAGAAACCGAGGCCAGCATCCAGCAAAAACTGGGGCTGCAACAAGCCACGCGCCCGGCTGGCCCGCTGGTGTGGGGCCATGCGGTGGGCGTGGGCGAGTCGATGGCGCTGGCGGGCCTGTTTGCGCGGCTGGCACCGCTGCGGCCAGAGCTGAACTTTCTCATCACCACCACGGCCCGCACCTCGGGCGATGCGCTGCGCCGCAACGGCCTGCCGCCGCGCTGCCAGCACCAGTTTGCGCCGGTGGACACGCCGGATGCCACGGCGCGCTTTTTAGACCACTGGCAGCCCACTCTGGCGGTGTGGTGCGAAATGGATTTGTGGCCCGCGCTGATGGCGGGTACCGACGCGCGCGGCATGGCGCGGGTGCTGGTGAACGCCCGGCTGTCTGCCGCCTCGCTGGCCAAACGCCGCTGGGGGCGCTGGGTTTACCAGGCGCTGATGCCGGGGTTTCGGCACATCTTTGCGCAAAACGTAGAAACGGTGGACGCACTGGCAAGCCTGGGCGCGGTGCGCGCACGCATGAGCGTGACCGGCACCATCAAATCGCTGTCGCCCGCGCTGGCCTGCAACGCCGACACGCTGCACACCTGGGAGCAGGCGCTGGGCCAGCGCCCACTGTGGCTGCTGGCGTCGAGCCACCCTGGCGAAGAAGCCCTGGCGCTGCAAGCCCATGCGCGGCTGCGCCAGCACTGGCCCGAGGCGCTGCTCATCATCGCCCCGCGTGTGCCCACGCGGGGGGCCGAGGTGCAGGCGCTGTGCAACGCCGCGTCGGCTACCAACCCGGGGGCAGACACTGGCCCAAACCGTGGCCCAGTCAGTGGCCCCAACACGTCGCTGCGCAGCGCCAACGCCCCGCTGCCCACGGCAGCTGGGGTGTATGTGGCCGACACGGTGGGCGAAATGGGTCTGTGGTACCGGCTGGCACCGGTGGCGCTGGTGGGTGGCTCCATTGCTCAAGTGGGCGGCCACAACCCCTACGAGCCGCTGGCGCTGGGCTGCGCCGTGTTGCACGGGCCGAATGTGTGGAACTTTGCCGAGGCTTACCAGACGCTGGACGCCCTGGGGCTGAGCGAACCGGTGACAGATGCGCAGCAAATCGCCCAGGCCGTGGCATCGGCTTGGGCCAGCCCAGCCACACGGCAAGACCGCCGCCCCACCGATGCGCAGGTGGATACGATGCTGCTGCACCTGCAAGCCCTGCTGGACTGACCGCCCCGCGCCACCCTGAACATCCCTCGCCCCTGCGGCCCCCAGAAAACACAAGCCCCCAGAGCCTGTCAGCGCTGGGGGCTTGTGGGCCTGGGCGCTGTGCTGTTCACAGCGCCCCAAAAAAACCTGCTTCAGTGCGCGCTGGCGCCCACCACCGCGTCGGGCTTGGCTTGCAGCAGCAGCGCCAACATAGCTGCTTCAATGCGGTGCAGGGCCTCGGGCGTGTGGCCTTCAAAACGCAGCACCAGCACCGGGGTGGTGTTGGACGCGCGGATCAGGCCAAAGCCGTCGGGCCAGTCCACGCGCACGCCATCGATGGTGGAAATTTTGGCGGGCGCATCGAACTGGGCCAGCGCCACCAGCGTTTCCACCACGGCATGGGGTTCGCCTTCGGCGCAGGCCACGTTCAGTTCCGGCGTGCTGAAGCTGGTGGGCAGGGCGTTGAGCACGTCGTTGGCGTTGGGGCTGCGGCTCAAAATTTCGAGCAGACGGGCGCCCGCGTAGGTGCCGTCGTCAAAACCAAACCAACGCTCTTTGAAGAAGATGTGGCCGCTCATTTCGCCGCCGAGCGGACTGTCCAGCTCTTTCATGCGGGCTTTGATGAGCGAGTGGCCAGTTTTGTAAATGTGGGCCACGCCGCCAGCGGCTTCAATGGCGGGGGCGAGGCGCTGCGAGCACTTCACGTCAAAAATGATGTTGCCGCCGGGCACGCGCGAGAGCACGTCTTGCGAGAACAAGATCATCTGGCGGTCGGGATAAATGTTGTTGCCCTCTTTGGTGACGATGCCCAAGCGGTCGCCGTCGCCGTCAAAGGCCAGACCCAGTTCGGCGTCGGTTTCGCGCAGAGTGCGCATCACGTCTTGCAGGTTTTCGGGTTTGCTGGGGTCGGGGTGGTGGTTGGGGAAGTTGCCGTCCACTTCGCTGAACAGCTCAATCACCTCGCATCCCAAGGCGCGGAACAGCGCCGGGGCCGACGCACCGGCCACGCCGTTGCCGCAGTCCACCACGATCTTCATGGGGCGGTCCAGCTTCACATCGCCCACGATGCGGTCGGTATAAGCCTTGAGCACATCCACCTGGCGCACGCAGCCGCCGTCGGCCAATTGGTGGCTCTCGGCTTCGATGATGCGGCGCAGTTCTTGGATATCTTCGCCGTAAATGGCGCGGCCACCCAGCACCATCTTGAAGCCGTTGTAGTCTTTGGGGTTGTGGCTGCCAGTGACTTGGATACCGCTGCTGCACAGCGTGTTGGCTGCGAAATACGTCATGGGCGTGGTGGCCAGGCCGACATCAATCACCTCCACACCCGTCGCCACCAAGCCCCGAATCAGGGCCGCTGACAAACTCGGGCCGCTCAGGCGACCGTCGCGCCCCACCGCCACAGTGCGCTCGCCTTGGCGCATGGCCACGGTGCCAAACGCCCGGCCCAGGGCCTCTGCCACGGCCTCGGTGAGCGTGCTCGGCACAATGCCGCGAATGTCATAGGCTTTGAAGATGGATGCGGCGACTTGCATGTGAGGGATTTCCTAAAAGCGTTGAGTTGAAGAATTGTAGGCGGCGCAGCTTGCAATGACTGCGCAGAAAAGCTCAGGGATCATGTCCGGAAATGGCCAGTCAGGGTGGCCGTACCGACATACCATCAGCCCCATGAACCGCGCCACCCCGCTCGACGACGATGCCCGCTACCGTGCGCTGTGCTCGCACGATGCGCGCTTTGACGGCTGTTTTTTCGTCGGCGTCACATCCACCGGCATTTACTGCCGCCCGGTATGCCGCGTGCGCACGCCACGGCGTGAAAACTGCCGTTTTTTCAACCATGCGGCGCAGGCAGAGCAAGCTGGGTTTCGGCCTTGCCTGCGCTGCCGCCCCGAGCTGGCGCCACTGGACCGCCACTGGTCCGCCGAAGACGCCGGTGCCATTCTGGCGTGCCAGGCCATGCGCCTGCTGGACGACCCGCAAAGCTGGAGCACCGCCTGGGTCGATAGCACCGCCATCCGCCGGCTGTCAGAGCGCCTGGGCGTGAGCGACCGGCACCTGCGCCGCATTTTTGAGGCCCACATCGGGGTGTCACCCCAGCGGTATGTGCAAACCCGCAAACTGCTCAGCGCCAAACAATTGCTGGCCGACACCCACTTGCCCGTGTCGCAGGTGGCGCAGGCCAGCGGTTTTGCCAGCTTGCGGCGCTTCAACGGGGCCATTCAGGCCCACTATGGGCTCAGCCCCACGCAAATGCGACGCAG
>JAUXXN010000345.1 GCA_030684755.1 Hydrogenophaga sp. | reverse complement strand
GCAGGCTCCAGGCGTATCAGCCGGTTTTGCGACAGCTGAAACAGCGCTTGCCGAACCAGTGTGCGCGACACGCCGAAGTGGTCCGCCAGTTTTTGTTCGGCCAGCTTGATGCCGGGATGCAACCGATGCTCCACAATGGCGCGCGTCAGCGACTCGACAATGTGGTGGGTGCTGGACGTGGTACTGGCCGCAGTGCTTGATGTTTCCATGGATTCATCATATCCAGAAAAACAAAAAGTGTATACACTTTTGGCTTGCTGACTATTTTTAAGGGACCCCATGGGACTGAGTACACACGTTCTGGACACCATGCACGGCTGCCCCGCTGCAGGCATGGTGGTTGAGCTTTACACCACCGACGGCGGCGAAGCTGCTACTTTGGTAAAACGCTTCACGCTCAACAGCGATGGCCGCAACCCGGACGGCCCGCTGTACGACAACGCCAGCCTGAAGGCAGGCACCTACCGACTGGTGTTTGATGTGAAAACCTATTTCGTCAGCCGTGGCGTGGCGCTGCCAGAGCCCAACTTCTTGAGCCGCGTGGCCCTGGACTTTGGCGTGGCCCACACCGACCAGCACTACCACGTGCCCTTGCTGGTGAGTCCGTGGAGCTATTCCACGTACCGAGGAAGCTGACTCTGCGTGTTTTCGCGCAGACATGAAAGAGACCCGCAGACGAAAAAGGCCCACAGAGGGAGGGCCTTGAACTTGCGGGGGTTGTCTCGTTCAGCGCAGTCGCTGGCCTTCGGTAAGCGTGTCAAGTTGGAATTTGCCGCTCTTGTCCCACAGCCAGACATCGGTGTACGTCACAGGGCCCATGCGCACCGGTGCTGGAAACGGTGCTGCAGCTTGTACGGTGCGTTCAATCTCCCGCATGACATCAGGCGCGTGCGAAGGAGCGCGCATCCAGTTGAGTTTGCTGATGTTGCCTCGGTCATCCAGATCTACCTGCAACACGCCCACAGCGTGCATCAGCGGCGGCATCTGGCCTTTGTGGATGCGGTGACCGTTGTGCTTGTAAATATGCTTGGCTCCGTCCTGGCGGTAGTCTTTGGCCGTGGTGGCATGAGAGATCAAGGTAGGCGCTGGTACCACAGCAACCGGTGGAGGCGGTGGCGGTGGCGGAGGAGGTGGTGGTGCAGGGGCCGGTGCTGGCGGAGGTGGTGGTGCAGGGGAGGGCGCTGGTGGCAGGGGTGTGGCGCAAGAGGCCAGCAGGGCGGCGGTCAAAATGCCCAGCCATGCCCAGGGTTTTCGAGCTTCGGTCATGTTGTCATTGTTGCGTACCGAGGCCGGTTGCGGTGCGGGGGGAATGTCTCTCATGGGGTGTGCCTGTGTTGCGCTGCAGGAGCCCATTGGCCAAGCGCGCAGTGGCCATATGAGCGAATGAATCAAGTGTATTGTGATACTAGAAACCCGATTTTCACAGCTACCCGGACACTCCTTTGGGCATCTTTGCCACACATTCACCTACTGTGTATTCCTTGATATCGTTTTTGACCCAGTTGCACACCTATCCCGCCGTGCTGGTGACGGTGCAACAAACCCAAGGATCTGTTCCGCGTGAAACTGGGACTTGGATGGCGGTGTTCGCCCAAACCATGTACGGCACCATTGGAGGAGGGCACTTGGAATGGGATGCCCTGCGCCAAGCGCGCGAGCACTTAGTGCAGTCTTGCAGGGTACCCGAACCTTGGACGCAGCGCACCATTTTGGGGCCCCGGCTCGGCCAGTGCTGCGGTGGCGCGCTTGAACTGCGGTTCGAGCCCGTGGGCGCCGCCGATGCAGACAGGCTGCGCCAACAACTGCAACCACGCCTCACGCCGCTGGCCCTGTTTGGTGGCGGCCATGTAGGCCATGCCATCGTGCAGGCGCTGGCGCCGTTGCCATTTGCCGTGCATTGGGTGGACAGCCGCGACGATGTGTTTGCGCCCGACACGCCGCCGCACGTACAAACCGAGCATTCCGACCCGGTGCACGCCGCCGTGCGCCACCTGGCGCCCGGCTCACGGGTGCTGATCATGAGCTTTTCCCACGCAGAAGACTTGGACGTGGTGGCCGCCTGCCTGCAGCGCCAGCGCGAGCGCAGCGACTTGCCGTTTGTGGGGCTGATTGGCAGCCGCACCAAATGGGCCACTTTTGGGCACCGTTTGCGGGCGCGGGGCTTCACGGTGCAAGAGCTGGCCCATGTGACTTGCCCTATAGGCCTGCCCGGCATCACCGACAAAGCCCCCGCCGTGATCGCAGCTTCCGTTGTGGCGCAGTTGTTGCTTTTGGAAGGACAAGGGCCCGGTTGAGAGGGGGCTTGGCTGCAAACCCGAGCCCTGTCCCTGCATTCGGGTTTGCCCGGTGATGAGTGTTTGCAGAAACTGTATACACTTTGTACTATCGGTCGCAGCGGAGCGGGTGTGAAGCATCACATTCAATCGCGGCCCTCAGCCGACTCAGAGCGCCCGCGGTGGTGAGTCGAAAACCCTGACGGGCTTCCCGTTGTGTTGAGGTGCCATGGAAACATACCTGCTGGATTGGGCCAACCTGCTGCTGCGCTGGTTGCATGTCATTGTGGCCATCGCCTGGATTGGCTCATCGTTCTATTTCGTCTTTCTCGACAGCAGCCTCACGCCGCCCGAAGACGAACAACTGAAAAAAGACGGCGTCAGCGGCGAACTCTTGGCCGTTCATGGCGGCGGATTCTAACATCCGGTGAAATTTGCCGGTGCCCCACCCAAGCT